>QMSL01000046.1 GCA_003649665.1 Thermoprotei archaeon
TAATGATTCGTTCTCAGGCACATAAATACCACATTGCCACTTTTCGTCTTCTCGAAAGACAACATGCCATCTGCCCTTAGCCTTAATTGGTATTATCTCAACGTTCATACTCCCCTACGATAAGTTATGTATAGAGGAGAAAGTGTATAAAGATATTTCAGGATATCAAGTCAGCTGGTAATTTCACTTTAACTTCCTTGCCTTCTCTTGCCGATTCATAAATTGCATCAATTATATACTGCTCTACAACTATCTCTTTAGGATCAATAGGTGATGGTAGTCCCTCTTTTACTGCCTTTACGAATTCCTCTATCTTCCTGAAGAAGGGATCTATTTTCGGCAATTCATGAACCCTTAGATCAACCATATAACCCCATTCATCTCTATAAACCTCTAGAGGCCATAGTCTTAAACCTCCCTTTGTGCCTAGGAAGAATGTTGTACCAAGAGTATTCGCATGCATTGCCCATGAGTCCTTCAATACCAATACTAAATCATCCTCAAAGCGTATAAACGCAACTACGAAGTCCTCTACCTCAAAGGCTTTAGGGTTCCATTTCCATCCGCCTTCTACTACGGCCTCTTCTTGAGGTCCTATTACAGAAGCGATTTTCGCACATACGCTTATTGGTCTAGGATGACCGAGTATGAACATAGCGTTGTCTATAGAATAGCAGCCAAGATCTAGAAGTACACCTCCTCCTGCAGTAGATCTCCTTGTAAAACTCTCTCCAGGTATTCCTCGTCTTCGTCCACCATAACATGTAGTTTCGCCATAATATATCTTACCCAATGCGCCAGATTGAACTATTCGCCTAGCAGCTATTAGTTCAGGACTATAACGAGTCTGGAAAGCTACCATTAATATTTTGCCCGTTTTCTGACTAGTCTTCCACATTCGATATGCTTCATCCCCACTAACAGCCATTGGCTTCTCTACTAGAACGTGAACTCCTGCATTAAGACAATCTATTGAGATGCTAGCATGAAATGCGTGGGGAGTACATATGCTCACAGCATCAAGTTCAACTGACTCTAGCATCTCTTTATGATTAGTGAAGACATTTTTCTCAGGTATACCCCACCTTTGGGCGAAATCCTTGGCTTTCTCCTTGACAATGTCAACAACCGCTACTAGTTCTACGTAAGGAATTTGCTTATAGCACTTAGCATGGTAATTCGCGATACCACCTGCGCCTATTATTCCAACGCGTACTTTATCCGGAGATTTAGACATTGAAATCCCACCCCTTATTCTCATCATTAAGGTTTATTATTTATAGGCTGCCCGGTTTGAGGACCTTTTTCGCTATTGTGGTATATCTTGGACCTCCTATGTGATAAATGGGACTAATACATTCAATATCATAGCAATTATCCTTGAAGCACCCTTTAAGGGCGTATGCCTCAAGTACTTCACCTATTACTAGATCATGATCACCTGCTTCAACTATCTTGTATACCTTGCATTCAAGTATAGCTAAGGAGCCGACTATGTAGGGAACATCAATGGTCTTTGCTGGAGCAAGCTTAACACCAGACTTGCTTATTTTATTTTCATCCCTTCCAGATACCGTGCCAAAGTAGTGAACAACATTAAGCATATCTAGTGTTGGGATGCATATTACAAACTCTCTGCTCTCCTTAATTAGCTTGTATGTATATCTCTTCCTTGATATACTGACTACAACGAGTGGAGGATTTATCGAGACCGGCATACACCATGCAGCAGTCATTACATTTACTTTTCCATTTCTTCCCTTAGCGACTACCAAGACTACGAGCTTTGGATGGAGTAGTCTATGAGAGAAACGCTTAGCAACACGTATATACTCCTCACTACAGCTCATGTTATTTCCTTAAACTCGATTCACATAATAGCGTTACTATTCACCACGCTCAATTAGATGGAATATTTTCAACAACTCTCTCGCATTATCTAACATATCATGGTTATTATTAAAGAATACGTAGATCGAACTACCGTTAAGCTTAATTAACTTCTTAGCTACATCCACTAACTCTTCGTATGAGTATCTATATGCGTACCAGTTAGTACGACCATGCATTCTCAGGTATATGTAAGGACCGCTTCTCACATAGAAATTCCCTATTGGGCTATCTATGCTTACTACTGTCACCTCATGCTCCCTTCCCCATTCTAACCATTCGTTAGAAAACCATCCTTCATCACGCCATTCAATGGCTAATCTATATCCTAAATTGACATAATATATGAAACGTTCAAGTCTCTTAGCGTATTCCTCACGAGGCTTAAATCTTGGGGGTAATTGGAGGAGGTAAAAGTCAATGTAATCCTCAAGTGGTTTAAAAAGAGTGTAGAATTTATCCCACATCCTTAACGCCTTATCGCGAAGCATATAGATATGAGAGATTAATCTATGGATCTTAATAGACCATCTAATCTCACGTTTTCTTGTTTTGATAAGCCAACTTCTTATCATGCTAGGAAAGGGGAAACGATAGAAACTAGCATTGAGCTCTACTGCATTTAGGCCACTATGTCTTATATACCAATCAAATCCGTCAGGATTCCAATCGTAGGACCAGCCACTAGTACCGACAAATACGAGAGGATATCCCATACATAATATAAGGACAAAAATCAAGATAATAAAGTTAGTTAGTCTTAGTAAAGATTGATAAGGTCTTAACGCTTACCCTTCTGCCACTTCCATCCCTTATGGAGGAAATTCTCTATATGTCTGATTATGTTCTCTACCATGCGGATTTTTATCCTAGCCTGTTCTATACGGCCATTCTCTATATCGCTCTTTGCTGACTCTAGTAGGCTTTTAGCATGCTCGAGCATGCTTTTGATGAATGATGTGGCATTCTCTCTTAGTGTTTGCTCTAGTTCATCCAGCTTCTTCTCAAGCTCGTCTATCTCCTTGCTCAACCTATCCTTTGCTATCTCAATTATACGTTGCTTTATTACTTCCTTGATGTATGTCTCATTAAACGTACTTGAAATCGAGGTGAGGACTACATTTAGATTCTCTATTGCATTATCTAGAGCTATTATTGCATCTTCTGAAGCATTTAATTTAACAAGCTTCTCCCTAAGCAACTTAAGGTGTTTTATTGTAGCATTTAGATGCTTTATCAGAGACCTGTATGCATATAAGTTCTTTAACGTCATATTGGCAGTTATGTTGAATGCGCCTTTTTTGACGAGCAATTTCAATGTTATGTTGAACTTCCTTGACAGGTAACCTATAACGCGCCTTTCAGCGAGCTTTTCAAGTACTCTCCTTCTATATTCCTTCCTTAGCTGATTCATTATGTGTGCTATCTGCGACCTAGCTTCTCCCCAAGTTATGTTTCCGGAGAGAGCCAATTTAATTAGTTTGCTTATTTCCTCCCTTATGGTCTCGTTTATTGGACCGAATCTTTGCGTAAACCTTAATAATATTAATTTAAGGGCTTCAAGTCTACGTGCTATTCCGGTCTTATTCACCGATTCTATGCGCTCCCTTATACGTTCTCTAAGCGCTTCTGAGCGCCTTATCAATTCCCTATATGTTAATCTAAGGAGTACACATGCACGCCTAGCATAGACATAGGCTTCTGTATAATTTCCAGCGTTGTATGCTTCCATAGCTTTGTTGATTAAGATAGTAGCATTGTTTATTAGGAGTTCAATCCTAGTACCCGTAATGTTTACTAAGACTGTCAGGTTGTTTAGATAGCTAAGGAGACGCTTAGATGAATTTATGTATAGTAAAGCCAACTTCTCGATTTTAACGTTAGTACTGCTTTCGGTTAATTGTTCCTCACTCGTTCCAGTATCATCCTCACTAAGGACTAATGGGACTTGAGCTAATGAACTTAGCACTATTAGTGCAATTATGAATAAGGATAGCATGCTATACTTGACGTTCATACTTGCTACCTCTAGAGTTTAATTGGCAATGGCCTTAGATAAGGGTTTAAAGTACCATTAGTTCCGCTCTAGTTCCAGCTTCTAAGTCTAAGTGGTACATCATAATAACTGCATGTGAACTATTATGAGAACGTGTAATGTACGCGAACTTAACTACATAAGAAAGGCAACGTTTTAAGAGTCGGAGCAAAGGAATAATTTGGATTTACGTGATGAAGCCGCGAGGTTCTGATCTAATGATGATGGGAGCTGCTGACTGATAGTAAGTGCATTGTAGCGATTAACATTAAGATGTAAGACGTTATTAATTACTGATCACGCCTTTGTTTCAGCATTGGAGTCAGTCATCATTAATCAGCACCTTACCGTCTCATCCTCAATGCATTTTATTAAGTACGAAGGATTTAAAGTTAAGCTTATGAAACAGATAGGTGGTAATCAAGATTCGTAGATCCCGATATGTATTCCGATACATATATGTATAAGTATAACATATGTACATTAAGATATTAGGGTGACGCTTAATGGGAGGAGTGCCTAGAGGAAGACCTGTAGGAAGTGAAAAAGTAGAGTTGCTCCCCTGGAGAGAGAGTGTTAAGTTATTTAGGAAGTTAGTTCCATATATGAAGAGGAGATGGAGATACTTAGCGTTAAGCGTGATATTGTTATTTGCGAGTACTAGGATGGGCGTGCAAGTGCCAATGATAATTCGAGAGGTAATAGATGTTGCAATAATGGGAGGAAAGCATGAGGTATTAATGACCTCAGTAGCATTATTGCTTATATTATTCTTAGCTACTGGACTTGTTGATGGATTACAGAGGTATTTTAGCGTGAAATTTTCTCAGTCGATAATATATGATATTAAGGTTAACGCGTTTAGGGCGTTACAGGCACAGTCTCTCCTCTTCTTTAGTAGAATGAGGACAGGACAAATAGTTGCAAGGATTTCTAGCGATACTGAGGTCATAGCTAGATTCATAACATGGCCGCTTATAGAATCGTTTAGAGCAGTAGTTCTAGTTATATTATCTGCTGTAGCTATGATAATGATGAATTTGAGGCTTGCATTAATTGTCATGATGCTGACACCACTCATAGTATTAATCTACTGGAGATATGGCTCGATAATAAGACCGCTTTATCTCAAAATGCGACATCAATATGGAGCGATCTCGTCAGTAATAAACGATAATATCACAGGAATAAAGACTGTAAAGGCGCTTGGCATAGAAGAATTACAGATAAGGAGGTATGAGGAAGAAGAGGAGAAGTACTTAAGGTTAGCTTTACTTACCGCTAAGTTAAGCTCGATATATAATCCATTAACCTCATTAATAATGGGCCTTTGTACAACGATAATATTGCTATACGGAGGTCATCAGATAATAGCGGGCGAGATGACAATTGGAGAGCTAATGGCATTTAGCACGTATGTAGGCATGCTAATGTGGCCTCTGAGAGTACTCGGCATGGCCATAACGTCCTTCCAGAGAGCAATGAGTTCCTGGCAGAGAGTACTTGATGTAATAGAGTCCGTTCCGGAAGTAAAAGAAAAGCCAAATGCCATTCAACTTCCTGAAATAAAGGGGCATATAAGGTTTGAACACGTTACCTTTGGATTCAATAAGGAAAAGCCAATATTAAAGGATATAAACCTCGAGATAAAGCCAGGGGAAATAGTCGCTATAGTTGGACCATCAGGTTCAGGGAAGAGCACATTAATTAGGCTCATACCACGTTTCTATGACGTAACTAGCGGGAGAATAACTATAGATGGATACGACATAAGGGATGTAAAGATACGCTCCCTTAGAGAGCAGATAGGCATTTTAAGTCAGGAACCATACATTTTCGCTGGTACGATTAAGGATAATATAGCTTTTGGAAATCCAAATGCTACAATGGAGGACATAGTTAAGGCAGCTAAGATTGTTAGATTACATGATTTCATAATGTCCTTACCGAATGGTTATAATACATTGATAGGTGAAAGAGGGATATCGTTATCAGGAGGTCAGAGACAAAGACTAGCGCTTGCGAGAGTACTAATAAAGAAGCCGCGTATATTGATACTCGATGATCCTACCTCAAACCTAGATGCGGAGACTGAACGTGAGATAATAGAGGATATAAAGAAAGTATTAAAGGGCAGAACCGTTATAATAGTATCGCAAAGGCCAGCTCTCATTAGATTAGCGAACAGGATTATTGTTTTGGACAAGGGCCGTATAGTTGAAGAGGGCACTCACGAGGAGCTAATGAAGAGGAAGGGAATATACTATAGGTTGTACATGAAGGCTATCGAGGAAGGATTAGCTAGAGGGGTGGTAATACGTGAGTCTAGGGTTTAGGGAGACATTTAGTAAGTTGTGGAAAATGCTTCCAGATAAGCATGAGATGATAGTTGCTATGATACTCCTGTGTATAAACTCAGTGATAGGCATTATAACTCCATACTTGTTAAAGATAGCGATAGATGTACATATAGCGTCAAGAAATTGGAACGGCCTACTGACTATAAGCCTCATATACGCGTTACTAATCGTAGTGCAATGGATTTCAAGCTCCATTAGCTCATACTTAATATCTAAGGTGGGACAGGAGTTCGGATGTTTCCTTAGGAAGAGGGCATTTCAACATATAGCGAGGATGAGATACCATTACTTTGAGGAGTTCAGAACTGGAGATTTAATTTCGAGGGTAATAAATGATACAGCAACTGTACGCGATGTATTCTTGGAACAATTAACAGCACTCGTGGGTAGTATCCTTAGTATATCTGGTTCGCTCGTACTCATGCTTAAGCTAAGTATAAGGCTGACGTTAGCATTTATGACTACAGTACCATTAATGATAATAGTAACTTATAAGCTAGTACCCAGGTTCATGAGAGCGTTTAAGAACGTAAGAGAGAAAATCTCCGATGTTACAGTAAGAGTTCAAGAGGCGGTTGCAGGAGCTCAGGAAATACAAGCCTTCGGTAGAGAGAAGGACATGATCCATGAATTTCAAAGAGTTACTAGAGATGAGTTGAAGGCCAAGATCACAGTAGCAAGAATGTTCATGCTATACATGTCGCTCATGCAGTTCATAGGAGGATTAAGCATTAGTATACTCTTAGCTTATGGTGGTTACCTAGTCATAGGCGGATGGCTTACAATAGGAACGCTTGCTGCGTTCATGTCATATGGTACTTCGTTCATAACTCCATTGAGAACAATAATAAGATTCTATAATAGCTTTCAGGAGGCCATAGTAGCACTTGATAGAGTCTATGAGGTATTACATGTACCAATTGAGGAAGATCGCCCCGACTCAGTAGAGGTTGATAAATTAAGAGGTGAGATAATATTTGAGCATGTCACTTTCAGGTATCCAAACGGCATAGTAGCCCTTAAGGACATAAACCTTCACGTAAAGCCAGGAGAGAAGATAGCTATAGTTGGACCATCAGGAGCAGGAAAGAGCACTCTGGTAAGCCTTATTTGTAAATTCTATGAGCCTACTGAGGGTAGGATATTAGTTGACGGTATTGATATTAGGAAGATAAAGTTACGCTCATTAAGAAAGAATGTAGGATTAGTACTTCAGGAGACATATCTCTTCTCAGGAACTGTAAGGGATAATATAAAAATGGCAAATCCTAATGCCACTGACGAAGATGTAGAGAGAGTGTGTAAGGAATTGGGTATTCATGACTATATAATGGCTTTGCCTAACGGATATGATACTGAAGTTGGAGAGGGAGGAATAAGATTATCAGCAGGGCAAAGGCAACTTATAGCCATAGCTAGGGCAATGTTAAAGGATCCCCCTATCATAATACTGGATGAGGCGCTTTCAAATGTTGATCCAGGGATGGAGAACTTCATAGTAAGGACAATAAAGAGATTACTAAAGGGAAGAACAGCAATAATAATAGCACATAGGTTCACCTCAGCAATGCTTGCAGATCGCATAATAGTCCTAGATAATGGACGTATAGTCGAAGAGGGTACTCATGAGGAGCTAATGAGGAGGAAAGGTATGTACTATAGGTTATACATGATGCAAGCCGGGGAAGTAAAGGCAGTCGCTACCGAGAAATAATAACATAAACTGTATAAGGGAGAACTCACTATGAAATGCTTGGATGATGAGGGGTACCAAAGCGGAAGAAATGAAGAAATACACCTTTATCTGACCTAAAGGAGACCATAGTCCTCGGGTTTAGAGTAAAAGACCAATTTCCCTTGTTGCCAATCCCTAATTATTATTCTCGCTGCTTCCTCTACGTTTAACTGACCTCCCTTTAAGAAAAGACCTCGCCTCTTAGCAAGGGCCTCAAGTAATTTATAAGGATCTCTCTCATCTATTCCATAAGTCCTTTTAAATACCAAGGGATCCCTCTGTATAGCGAACTTTATGAAGTGCAATGCTGCAGGTATTGGATCGTCTAGTGCCTCAGGTCTTAAAGCTCCACGAAGTACTAACTCACGTTCATCAGCTGATGGCGGTATTACACCAGGCGTATCTATGATTCTTATCTTCGTGGATACCTTAACATGGAGGGAATCCTTCGTAAAGCCAGGTATTGGTGATGTACCGCTTGAGTGCCTCCCTTTTAATACATTTATTATCATGGACTTACCTACATTAGGATAACCAACTACCGCTACCTTTACTGGAAATTTAGGAGCGTACATCTTAATGGCTCTCCATAAGTACCTCGTTCCCAGTCTATCTCGTGCGCTGATGAATATAGTAGGGAACTCCCTGCTAAAGATGCGCTTCCATTTCTCCAATACCTCTTTAGGGACTAAGTCAGCCTTATTTATGACTAAGATCAAACGCTTGCCTTTTTCCATAACCAAACGCTCTAATTTCTTATTCCTAGTAAGATAGGGATCTCTAGCGTCAAGAACTTCGAGTACTATATCGGCTTCCTCTATTACCCTTCTTATCGTAGCCCAATGTTTTGATATGCTCATTGCAAGAAGAATAAGGAGGGAAAAATGTTAAATCTATCCTTAACTTAACATATCCTCACTTGCTTACCCTATCGAGCAAATCGTCTTCCCAACCCCACTGTCTTTTGAAGTGAACGCTATAAGATGAGATTAACGAGTACGTCCAGTAGGCAGTGAATATCGCTAGTAATATTATTAGGGCTAGACTTGATGTATTGCTTAGTATTACTTTCATACCCCAAATTAATCCTCCTCTTTGAACTACACCGCCTGGTAACATCTTCGCTCCTTGATAAACTCGTACTGAGACTACTATGGCTAGTATCCATAGTA
>QMSL01000047.1 GCA_003649665.1 Thermoprotei archaeon
ATAATGGGAATAATAGCTCCTGAGTTAATTTCGTCTATAGGATACCTTATAAGATCGCGCTTCACAGAAGTAAAGATTATAGAGAGAACTATTATCGATAAAGAAGTAGTAGTTCCTCCACTAACAGTAGAGAAGATAGCAATTCATGGGGAGAGGTCTAATGAGACATGCCAGATCAGCTATATAATCGAGGTTAAGGGGGATATTCATTGGATCCTAACCAGTTCTGGGGGGAGAGTTAGTTTATGATTCAGATAATTCCTTAGGACATCCATTACCTTATTTCTGGCTTAAGAACGAGACATACTTTATATATTTGGATAATACGGGAAAGCCTCCTCAAGAGAAGGTTGTTAAGGTTAAGGTAATAGCACGGTATTATATCAAGAGATGCTCAATCTCAACAGCTATTCTGCTTGACCTATGGAGGATATTCATTCTTCTTCAAGTGCCTATATGTTTAATCGGTATAATACTGATAATAAAAGGGATTGTTGAAGCATGAAGTACTTACTCATTGGGATATCGATTAGGGCTTAAAACTTTATACAAGATCATAGCCCAAGGGTGAGATAAACCTTGAGATGCTTAGTGAAATTAGTTGAAAGACAATGGTCATTTAAATTCTCAACACCCTCTACTTTCCTTACTCATTTAAATGAGGATAGGCTTCACGTTATATGAGTTCGATTTCTATCCTTACGTCCTCTGGAACTCTTATCCTCATTAATTGCCTTAACGCTCGTTCGTCAGCATCCATATCTATTAAGCGTTTGTGGATGCGCATCTCCCAGTGGTCGAATGTATGAGTGCCCTCTCCTGATGGGGCTTTCCTCGTAACTACCATTAACCTCTTTGTTGGTAGTGGTATGGGGCCGGATATCCTAACTCCTGTCCTCTTGGCTATATTCTTTATCTCAGCGCAGATTTCCTCTAGCTTCTTATAATCGGTACTTACCAGGCGTATTCGAGCCTTACGAACCATGGGATATCCCTCCTAACATCGATAAAAATTCAGAAGGAGTATTTAAGTTATACTATAAGGGAAAAATCAACGAAGAATTCTACTTTATTTCTGCAGGCTTTACGTCAATTACTACTCCTGCAGCTACTGTCCTTCCTGAGTCTCTTATCGCAAATCTTCCTAGGGGTGGGAAGTCTGAGTACTTCTCAACAACGACTGGCTTTATTGGTTTAAGTCTTACTATTGCTACATCGCCTGTCTTTAGGAACTTTGGATGGTCTTCTAGAACTGCACCTGTTCTTGGATCTAACTTCTGAACTAGCTCAACGAATCTTGTTGCAACAGTAGCCGTATGTATGTGCATTACGGGAGTGTAACCCTCGCTAATAGCAGTTGGATGGTATATCACGAAGATTCTAGCTGTGAACTCATCGACTACTGTTGGTGGATTATTTGGATGACCAGCTACGTCACCTCTCCTTATCTCATGACGAGCTACGCCCTTCACGTTGAAGCCTATATTATCGCCTGGCTTGGCTTCTTGAATCCTCACGTGATGAGTCTCTATTGACTTAACCTCACCCTTCTTATTTGCTGGCATGAAGATTACGGTATCGCCTACGCGTAGGACTCCTGTCTCAACACGTCCAACGGGTACTGTGCCAACGCCTGTTATTGAATAGACGTCCTGAATTGGTAGTCTTAATGGCTTATCAATTGGTCTCGGTGGCTCCTCAAACATATCTAGAGCCTCTAGTAGAGTAGGACCTTTATACCATGGCATGTTCTTACTTGGCTCTACTAGGTTATCACCAGTCCATCCGGATACTGGTACGAATGGGATCTTCTCAACCTTGTACCCTAACATCTTCATGAACTTAGAAAGTTCAGCCTTGATTTGCTCATAGCGCTCTTTGCTCCAATTTACCGTATCCATTTTGTTTACAGCAACTACTATCTGATCAATGCCCATTGTCTTTGCTAGGAAGAGGTGCTCTCTAGTCTGTCCTAAGGGGCTCATGCCAGCTTCGAACTCACCAGTCTTAGCTGAGACAACAAGTATTGCTGCGTCTGCCTGAGAAGCACCTGTGATCATGTTCTTAATGAAGTCCCTATGACCAGGCGCATCGATTATCGTGAAGAAGTACTTCTTAGTCTCGAACTTTAGGAAGGCTAAGTCTATTGTAAGACCTCTCTCCCTCTCCTCCTTTAGCCTATCTAGAAGCCATGCATACTTAAAGCTCTCCTTTCCAATCTGTTTTGCCTGCTCTTCAATCTCCTTAAACTTACGCTCGTCTACCTGGCCTAGAAGATACAACAGGTGGCCCATCGTCGTTGATTTACCGTGGTCAACATGTCCTATTCTGGTCCGGTGGCTAACGCCACCGAATGACCAAGTTTAGATGTGGTTTAGATGGTGCTGACACGTATAATCACCCCTCGAACGAGATTCTCTAAGTCATGCCTCTATTTAAATTTTTAGCTTAAGGTTTTAATAAGAATTGATCACCATACAGTGAACATGGGAATAACGATGGTAGGGATCATTGAAAAACTTCTTCAACCTCCAGGATCGGCCGTAAGCATCGTACTATTCTGCTTGGCAATTGAGCTAATGAGTATACTCATTTATAGGAAGTTATTTGACTACAAGAAATTAGTGAGATATCAAAAGGAGATCACTAAATGGCAGAGGGAGTACATATCCGCATTAAGGAGTGGAGATAAGAAGACTTTGGACAGATTAGAGAAGAAAAGGCAGAAAATAGAGAGTATGCAGGGGGAGGTTATGAAGGCTAACTTCATAGTAGGCCTAATAATGATGGGCGTTATCGGCGTCTCGCTAACCATATTTAGAAAGCTCATAACCGTTGAGGAGAAAATGGCATTCATACCTTTAATAAATAGGTGGGTAAGTTTTGGTTCTTGGTACTTCATAGCGTTCTTTGCAGTATCATTTATATTCCAGCGCTTTGTTGGTATAAGACAGAGGGAGGAATGAAATGCCAAGGCCAGCTTATAGAAGTAGAAAAGGACTTAGGATAATAAAGGTGAGAACGCCAGGTGGAAGGTTAGTATATCATTATGAGAAGAAGAAGTATAATCCTCCGCGTTGTGCAGTATGCAAGAGAGTATTGAATATGCCTAAGATGACCCCACGAGAAGCGAGAAAGGGATTTAGGACCCCAGGAAGACCATATGCTGGATTTCTAGACCATAGATGCTTAAGGGAAGGGATAAAGAAGGCTGTCAGGCTTATGGCAGGGGCCCTACAATGAACAGAGGGTTAGTTATAGCAATTAGTGGGCCTCCAGCCTCAGGGAAAACTACTCATGCTAAATTCATTGCGAAGAGGTTTAAGTTACGCTATGTATCAGCAGGACAGTTATTTAGAAGGCTAGCTAGCGAATTAGGGCTCTCACTTGAGGAATTTCATAAGTTAGCAGAAACAGATCCTAAGTATGATCGATTGGTCGACGAAAGAAGTATAGAGGAGGCTAAGAAGGGAAACGTTGTTCTTGAAGGACATCTAACCGCATGGATTGTTAGAAAATATGCTGACATAGCTATATATGTTAAGGCCTCGCTTGAGGCTAGGGCGATGAGATTAGCTAAACGTGATGGAAAGAGCCTTGAAGAGGCAATGAACGAAATAAGAGTACGGGAGGAGAGTAATAGGCAAAGGTACCTTAAGTATTATGGTATTGATATACGGGATTTGACTATATTCGATCTAGTCATAGATACTACATACCTTGAAGTAAACGCTGTTAGACACATAATTGAGACATACATCAAAGAATATTTAAAAGGGAAGAGAGCTAAGTTAGATGTACAATCAACGTAATATTCGCATGGGGGTGAAAGGACAATGCCAGCAGCATTCGAGATTGGTCGCATATGTGTTAAAACTATGGGAAGAGAAGCTGGAAGAAAATGTGTCATAGTTGATATAATAGATGAGAACTTCGTACTTGTAACAGGGCCTAAGGAGATATCAGGAGTAAAGAGAAGGAGGTGTAATGTGAAGCACTTAGAGCCACTTCCTCTAAAGATAAATATAAAAAGAGGGGCAAGCGATGAAGAAGTTAAGAAGGCACTTGAGGAAGCAGGGTTAATTGAAGAAATGAAAAAGAAAGTGCATCCAGCGTTAGAATACTTAACGCCAGTCAGCAGAGAGATGTAATATTTAACTTTCTTAATCCATTTTATATCCTAGGTGAGAACGTGCTTCCTTGCGATGTTAAGAGAGACGTATTAATTAAGGATGAGGAGCCTACGGATCCTAATTACGGCAAACCTCCAGAAGAGAGAAGTGTAAGGGAGCTAATAGAGACAGGAGTAATTAACTTAGATAAGCCACCTGGGCCATCAAGCCATGAGGTCGTGGCATGGATAGAGAGGATTCTTAATATTGATCGTGCCGGTCATGGAGGTACCCTAGAGCCATAACATGGCGGGGAAATCCTAAAGTCTCGGGAATATTACCTGTAGCCCTTCTCAAAGCAACTAGGATAATAAGGGCCTTCCTCCTTGCAGGAAAGGAGTACGTATGTGTAATGAAATTACATGGTGATGTGCCTAGGGAGAAGTTAGAAGAAGTATTCTCAGAATTTGTAGGAAAGATTTACCAGAAGCCACCATTAAGGTCATCTGTTAAAAGGGTAGTCCGAGTGAAGACAATATATTACTTGAAGATACTTGAGGTTTCAGGTAGATACGTATTATTTAGAGTTGGATGCGAGGCAGGGACTTACATACGTAAGTTATGTCATGATATAGGGGAGGTTCTTGGTGTAGGTGCACATATGAAGGAGCTTAGGCGAACTAGAGTAGGGCCTCTTAAAGAAGATGAGACATTAGTTACATTACATGATGTATTAGATGCGTATAAGTTCTGGATTGAGGAAGGAGATGAGAGGTGGATAAGGAAGGTCATAATGCCTATGGAGAGAGCTATAGAGCATATACCAAAGGTCGTTATAAGAGATACCGCTGTCGACGCAATATGTAATGGGGCCACGTTAGCAGTACCAGGCATCTTGCGTATAGAAACAGGAATAAAGAGAGGAGATTTAGTTGCGATAATGACGCAGAAGGGAGAGCTTGTAGCCTTAGGGAAAGCGCTTATGACAAGTGAGGAAATGTATGAGAGGGAGAGAGGACTTGCGGTAAAGCCAGTTAGGGTCATAATGGAAAGAGGTACATATCCACCAGTATGGAAGAGGAGGAAGATAGGTAAGGAGTATAGGTTTCAAACCTAATAATGGAAAAATTAAAATATTGTGTTAGTATCTTAAAGGAATGCGTGATCCTATGTCTGAATCAATTCCATTCGTACAGAAGCCGGAATTTAAGTACGTAGTTAGGATAGCAGATACCGATATAGATGGTAATTTGAATGTAGCTCAAGCTCTTACTAAGATCAGGGGAATAGGTTGGACTACGTCATTAAGCATTTGTAAAATGTTAGGGATAGATACGAAGAAAAGAATTGGAGAGTTAAGTAATGCGGAGTTAAAGAGGATTGAAGATACAATTAGAGAACTAAGCAAGAAGTGTCCGCCGTGGCTTCTTAATAGGAGAAAAGATCCTAGAACAGGAGAGAACCTACACCTGATAGGATCTGACCTCGTATTAGCAGTCAGAAGCGACGTAGACCTCTTAAAGAAGATAAGATGTTGGCGTGGAATTAGGCACATGTTAGGACTTAAGGTAAGAGGACAGAAGACACGTACTACAGGTAGAACTGGAATAACTGTGGGTGTAAGGAAGAAGCCTAAGAAGTAAGGCAGGAGGTTGATATAATGGGTGATCCAAAGAGGCCTAGAAAGAAGTGGAAGGGACCCAGACACCCATGGCGGAAGGACATATTAACTCAGGAACTTGAACTTTTAGGACGTTATGGGTTAAGAAACAAGAGAGAATTATGGATCGCTAAGACGTTGTTAAGAAATATAAGGCATAGGGCAAGAAGCTTACTTGCACTACCTAAAGAAGAGAGAGAGCCTCAAGAGAGAGCCCTTGTAAATAAACTCTATAAAATGGGACTTCTGCCAACTCCGAATGCTACGATAGACGATATACTTAATTTAACAGTAGAGGACATACTGGAGAGAAGATTACAGACAATAGTTTTTAGGAAAGGTTTAGCAAGGACTATTCATCAAGCTAGACAGTTTATAGTTCATGGACATATAGTGATAGGAGATAGAAGAGTTACGAGCCCCGGTTATCTAGTCAGTAGAGATGAGGAAGAATTAGTAGCTATCGCTCCCACTTCTCCTCTTAGGGAGAAGTTAGATAAGATATTAGGGGAGGTGAGAGAGAAATGAGTACGGCATCTAAGGTGGAGAAGGCAAAAGTTCCATCACCACCAAAATTAAGATGGGGTATTGCGCACATATATGCAAGTCCTAACAATACGATAATTTTAATAACAGACCTCTCGGGTGCTGAGACAATAGCTAAAGCAAGTGGTGGAATGGTAGTAAAAGCAGATCGTGAAAAGCCATCGCCATATGCCGCCATGCTAGCAGCCACTAAGGCTGCAGAAGAGGCATTGGCTAAGGGAATAAATGCAGTACATATAAAGGTACGAGCGCCAGGTGGCGCAGGACCTAAGACGCCGGGTCCAGGCGCAGGACCGGCAATAAGAGCACTTGCAAGAGCAGGACTAATAATAGGTAGGATAGAGGACGTAACGCCTATACCACATGATACAATACGTAAGAAGGGAGGAAGGAGAGGAAGAAGAGTCTAGAGCCTTGAGTTACGAAACTTGTCAGGATTTATTCCCCTTTGCCTTAACCACTCTGAGAAGCGAGAGCTAAACACCAAAGGAACTCTCCTTAAATCCTTAACGTTTGAGGCGCCTACTAAGCACATTACAGCTTTTAGTTCTTCCAATATCATATTTATATAAAATTCAACTTCCTCCACTCCCTTGTATGCAGCACGTAATAGAGGAAGCCCTATGCCCACAAGGTCTGCACCAAGTGCAATAGCCTTAGCCATATCTAACCCGTTCCTAATTCCCCCAGTCGCAATTAATGGAATCGTGGGGAGTACACTACGTACTTCACAGATGCTTATAGCAGTTGGAATGCCCCATTTTTTAAAGAGCTTAGAGAGACGAAGTTTTACTTTATCGCCAACTCGACTAGCCCTAAATTCCTCTATGATTGCCCAGTTTGTTCCTCCAGCACCACCTACATCTATTGCTGAGATGCCATGTTTAGCTAGCTTTACTGCGGATTCCTTTGAAAAACCACAACCCACTTCCTTTGCAATTATCGGTATTTCTAAGTTCTTTGAAAGGTAGGCTATTTTCCTAAGGATACCTTTGAAGTTTAACCTACCTTCAGGTTGAACCAGTTCATGAAGAGCATTAAAATGTATAGCTAGGGCGTTTGCCTCAACCATTTTCACTATCCTCCTTATCTCACTTAACGTGTATTTTCCTGCTACTTCTGAGGCACCGATATTCGCTATTATAAATGCATGTGGTGCATATTCTCTAACTATGGAATACGTAAATTCTAACTCCGGATTTTCTATTGCGGCTCTTTGGCTACCGACACCTATACCTATGTGGAATTTCTCAGCAATGATAGCTAAACGTTCATTAATGGTGGCACACATTTCATGGCCGCCTGTCATTCCGGCTATTATGAGGGGATATCTAAAGTGATAGTTAAATACAGTCGTTTCTAGGTTTATATCGTCCGGTGAGAGTTCGGTTATCGCATTATGAATAAAGTAGATGTCTTCAAACCAAGTCGTTAGCCCACCTTCCACGTCCTCATTTAATGCTATCATTAGATGTTCAATTTTCCTCTGCGAGGTCTCATTATTAGGCATCTGAACACCACTTCTGAAACGGTATTGAATAGAAATAAAAGTTCCTCTATGTGTTAATTATGAGGAGAGAGCCTTGATAATCGTTCGAATACCTATGGTAGCGGTGTTATGTGGAGAGCCTTATTGTACTCAAGATGAGCCAATAGTTGCTACGACGGTAAGTAGATATGTCACGTGCAAAATAGAGGAGGGAACGGGCCTTAAAATAATTGAGAATGGAAAGGAGGTAGACAAGAGGGAATATAATGGGGAGATTATAAGCATTGAGGAGGTGCTCGGATTAAGGATTAAGAATGTAAGAATTGAAATAAACTATGAGGAGCCAACTTCAAAGCTGATCGGAGAAAAAGTAGCATCACTCGTAATAGCATTTTTACTTTATAATGGTGAGGAGAAAATTAAATATTTGGAGAATGGAGTAAAGGAAGTTTTTAACTTTATGAAATTAATTAAGTCGGAATTAAGAGCACGACTCATCGTAAGAGGAGGTACGTTCATTTATAGGGAAAGAGAGGGTTTCGTGGAGCTCAGTAGTGAGGTCTTAAGTAAATTAAGATGGTTCATAATGCCTATCGTAAGTGATGTGAAGAACATCGTACATAAGGTATATGATGAATACGTAGAAATAATGGAGATTATCTCGCATGGTATAGGACATGTTTCCTTAGAATTCGCACGAGCGGTGATATCGAATGAGGTAAGGAAAATACCAAGGTTAGTAATGGTAAATTGTAACCTAATTAGAGCGCTAGGCTTAGTTCCATTAAGACATGAAGAGATATTAGCTAAAATACATGCGCTAGGAATTAGCTGTGAGAGCGTGGGATTTGAGAGGAGATATGTAATAATTGTAACAGATAAAGATGAAGATGAGGAGGCTATCGTAAAAACATTTAAAAACGTTTTAAAAACGCAAATAGGGGTAAGGCCTCATTTGAGTATTGCTAAGGAACCATAGCCTACTACTTGGGATTTATCGCCCGTTATATCACCCGATGTAGCATACTTTAGGAGTTGAGCCACAGATGCGCCTAGAAGTTTACTTGCTACTAACATGGTAGCTACTGGACCTACACCACACATTGAAATATTGTGCGCTCTTACCGTCTTGAAGAGGAGCTCAGGATCTATGCGAAGGATGCACTCTATAGCTTTCATGTCTTTCTCCTTCGCTACATCATGTGGTTCGTAATGTGTGAAGTCAGTGCTAGCAATGATGACAGCATTACGGTTCCGGAGGACTTTAGCAAGTGCTTTACCTAGTATTTTGGATGACTCAAGGTCTTGAAGAAGCATGCTTATTGGCACTATCTTAAAGCTA
>QMSL01000048.1 GCA_003649665.1 Thermoprotei archaeon
CTCTTCTATAATGTAGGTGCAAAGGTCCTAGGCACGTTCTTAAGCTTTTTACTTCATAGATCTAGAATCATAGATGACGATAAATACCTAGTTGGTGCAATGAATTTAAATCCAAAGATACCTGGTTTAGGTAGACTTGATAAAGATTATGCAAAAGTATCCATGAGAGTTCCTAAAAGGGTAGAGCTTAAGATATCTGAAGGCACCTATCCTCCAGCTTCTAAGCTATTAGCGAATACATGCAGTACTTTAGGTGGCTTTGCTGATGGACATGCATATGCCGCTAGTGGCATAGTACCCTTATCTAGAAAATCTGAATTACTAGAACTTCTGGATCAAAACGTTAAAGGTAAGGGGAAAGAAAATACATTAGACAGATTTCTCCTCTAGTTTGTGTTCAAGCTCATCAAAAGTCATTATCCTAATGCCCTCTGGCTGTCTGCTAAGACTACCCACACGCACCCCTATTAGATATCTTACGCCCTTTGAGAACGCTTTATCGACAAGACGCTGGGTTATTATACCATCGAATATTATTGCATGCGCTTTATCGATTTTATCCATATAATCTACTAGATCCCTAACTAATACCCTTCCTATGGCGTTCCATCTATCATCTAGTATAAGCGCCTCGAGTGTTCCCCTTAGTTCACTTACATACTCAAAGACCTTCTTTGGGACTTCCTCTTTTACTACCCCTATTTGAGCTAAATATTCACCAGCTGAGATCTTATTTTTAAGGCACTTTGCAATTTCCTTAGCTGTTAATTCCTCAACTTCCTTTCCCGGTGGTGCTCTTGCCACGTAATCTATCTTCGCCACCTTAAGCAATTCCCTGAGTATTAAATCTCCACCTCTATCACCATCTACAAACGCTATAGTGGTCTTTCTCTTCGATAAATCTATTATGGTCTTGGGTATCTTTGTGGCTCCTCCAATCGCAATCACATTCTTATATCCATGCCTAACTAAGTTAACAACGTCCGCCCTTCCCTCTACGATAATTAGTATATCGCTCTTATCAACGTCAGGTCCTGCAGGTAGTTCCTCCTTTCCATACTTAATTACTTCAAGTTCTGTTACTTCACGAAGTATCCTCTCTACTATCTTCCTTATATCTGGCATTTCTTCTCTCTCCCACTTTAGCAGTATCTCCTTTGCTCTCTCTATTACCCACTGCCTTTTCTTAGTCCTTAGATCTTCTATCCTCTCCACTCTAATTCTCGCCGAGTATGGTCCTACCTTATCGACGGTCTCTACTAATGCCGCTATTAATGCTGTTTCAACTCTGTCAAGGCTTGATGGTATAGTTATTCTGCCTATGGTCTTGCCTCCTCTTTCCTTTAGTTCGACGTTTATTCTGCCAATTCTCCCTGTCTTTTGCAACTCTCTAAGATCTAAATCAGGACCAAGTAAGCCTTCTGTTTGACCAAAGATAGCGCCAATCACATCTGGCTTTTCAACAACCCCCTCAACCTCTAGTCTTGCATGAATTACGTACTTTGCCGTTACTGGCAGTCCCCCCATTATAACACACCTCTTTACTTCTCCATCTTGGTTAGCACTCCTCTATCTAAGTTTCACTTCTCTCTTTTCAATAATCCTCTCGAGTCTCTTTAATATTCCGTTCACCTCGGGATTTTCCTTTACATACCTCCTTATAGGCTCAAGTTCTTTTATCAACGCCTTTGCGGTTGCATTCTTAAGGTCGAGAGGATGAATTTTACCTGCTTTGTACATTTCAACAAGTTCAGAATAACTCTCTATATGAACTGGCCCTCCATATTTACTAGGTCTATCTATATAAAGCGCGAACTCCTCCTTAGAGAACAGTATTAATCTGTTAATTTCAAGTATAGGATTCCCCTCTACCTGCCTAGGTGGGCAATAGGCCTTCCTTATCTTCCTCATTATTAAATCAGGTTCATCATGTACGAAAATACAGCTCTCCGGCTTACTCTTACTCATCTTACTCTCTGTTATATCGCCCTTAGACGTAATACCATGAAGACCTACTAATAATGGCGTATGTATTGCAGTTGGCTTCTTAAAGCCTAGCTTAGGTGCAACTTCCCTAGCAAGTACGTGCGCTTTTCTTTGATCCATACCTCCTAACACTATATCTAAATCAAGATAGAATATATCAGCAACCTGCATACATGGATAAATAAGCTTCGAGAAATCTAGATTAGCCTCTTCTTCTCTCCTCCCCATTATAGTTATTGCTCTCCTTACTCTCGCTAATGATAGCCTCTTTGCAACCTTTAGAACCAACATCCAATACTTATCATCAGATACTATCTCCTCACTGTTAATGAAGTTAACTTCCTTCATATTAATACCTACTGCATTAAGGAAATGCCATGTCATATTTGCTGCATCCTTTATCAAATTCATGTCTCCGCCTAATTTGTCGTTTATCCAAGCATGCCATGTGGCAGCTAGTATTGTCATCTCAACTCCCGCATTGACTAAGTCCTGAACCTTCCTAGCCCATATTAGCCAACCTATGTGTATAAGTCCTGAGGGCTCAAAGCCTATGTACCCTCTAACTCCTCCCTTCTTTAATTTCTCAACGAGCTCATCCTTAGTTATGACCTCTTCAGTATTTGCAAGTACTCTCTCTATAGGATTCATCATATCCTTATCTCTACCTCCTCGCCTGGCTTGAGTATTCTAACGTTAACGCCTGGTGCTACCCTCTTCACGTACTCCTTAAACGTTTCAGGATCCTGAGTTATTGCTGGAAATGTATTATAGTGCATTGGGATTACAATCTTCGGCCTTAAAAGGAATGTTGCAATTGATGCTTCGTATGGCCCCATAGTATAAACGCCTCCTATTGGGAGAAGTGCAACATCTATTTTATACATCCTTCCCAATAATTCCATTTCACTAAAGAGGCCAGTGTCTCCCGCATGGTATATTGCTATGCTTCCATTACTCATTATAACTCCCGTAGGCGCTCCTTTCTCTGAACTATGTAAAGCTGGTGTCAACATGTATTTTATACCATCAACTTCAATCCATCCCCCTATGTTACCTCCAACTACATTCTTGACACCCTTTTCTTCTGCGTCTTTTGCAATTTCGTAAATAGCAATGAGTTTAGCACTATCCCTCTTCGCAATCTCTATAGCATCTCCCAAGTGATCTCCATGGGAGTGAGTAACGACTACGTGATCTACTCTCTCTAATTCCTCTAGCTTTATGGGACATACTGGATTTCCAGTGATCCATGGATCGACTATTATCTTCTTCTCTCCAAATCTTATAAGGAAAGTAGCATGACCAAGCCAACGTATTCTAACCATTAGGTCCCACCTTTAATAACTTATTAATTACCTTCCTTTATAAAATGGTTTAGGTAAGGCTATATGGACGAGGATGAAATCAAGTTCTATGAGCAGGCCGGAAAGATCGCCGCAAAGGCAATAGCATATGGTGTTGACATAATCCATGAAGATATGCCAGTCCTTGAGTTATGTGAAAAAGTCGAGGACTTTATTAGGAGATCGGGAGCAAGACCCGCTTTTCCATGTAATGTCTCAATAAACGAAGTAGCTGCACACTATACTGCTAGACCTAGCGATACCTTATCAATACCAAAAGGCTCGCTTGTTAAACTAGACGTGGGCGTTCACATAAATGGATATATAGCAGATACTGCCGTGACTATCTCCTTTTCAAAGAATCTTTCAAGGCTCTGTGAAGCAGCTAGAAAGGCATTAGAACATGCAATAAGCGAAATACGACCTAACGTGCCACTATCAAAGATAGGCGCCATAATCGAGAATACCATAAAGTCATACGGCTTTAAGCCCATATCAAACCTCACAGGACATAAGATCTCTCAATGGAACCTTCATGCGGGAAAGTCCATACCTAATGTGTATAGCCTAGAAGAACGGGGGATTATCCTAGAAGGAGAAGTGTACGCAATAGAACCGTTTGCTACAAACGGTAATGGCTATGTAGTTGAAGGCGATTATGTAACGATATTCCGATATGCAGGAGGCAAAATTCGAGGAAAGAAAGAGAGACTATTAATGAGATTTATATGGAAGCATTACAAAAGCCTACCATTCTGTAAGCGCTGGCTTCTTAAAGACTTTCCCGAGTTCCGTAATTTAGCTGAGGTATTTCACAAACTAGTGAGGAGAGGGAACATATATGGGTATCCAGTCCTTATAGAGAGAAGAGGTTCGTTTGTTGCACAATATGAACACACAGTTATAGTTCTTAAGGATGGGCCCTTAGTAATTACAGTAGAATAACTACGCTAATGAGAATCTACATCGTAAAGTTAATATTAGTTATGTACTCCTTAAGGTATTTCATCACACGACGGAAGAAGAACATATAGAGAAATGGGTATATGAGGAGCCATGTTTTCCTCTCTCTAATGAGCCTACCAGTCTTCATTAGGTACTTTAGAACTACATAAAGTTTAGCAGCAGAGAGCACTTTAAAGTACTCTAAGTTCTTTAAGGTCTTTCCGTAATGTTTCTCATAACTCTCTATGAAATCTTCAGCAACTCCTTTAAGTCTTTTGTTAATACTCTCTATGAAGCGGAGCATATGAAATGCGTAAGCTACATCATCTTCATTCACACCAAGTTCTATACTTTCAAGGTCTATGAAATATATCGTATCATAACTCGTATTAACTAGTACGTTCTCAGGAGCATAATCGCCGTGAAGGAACGTTATGTCCCCAGAACATGGCATGTCCTTCCTTAACGCGTTAATCACCTTGCTCATATCGAACTTAACAATCTTTGATAGTATCTCAATGATCTTAAACTGTCTTACTATATACTCTGCAGGCGTCCTTATCTCCTTTATTACCATGAAATCACTGGGCTTAGGAACTACTCTATGGAGGGTCGCTAATTCCCTAGCATAGACGTCAACTATAACATCCTTGTTATCATAATCCTTCTCTAAAGCTTTATTTACTGGAATCCCGCTGATCCACCTCTTAATCAATATAGGCCTCCCTAGCCTCCTTCCTTCTGGGTCGTAGTACAATATATTAGGGACGTTCAAGCCAACTTCGCTAAGTCTCCTTATGAAATATTCCTCCTTAGTTGCCTTCCTCCGTGCTTCATGAAGTGAACCTAAGAATATCTTAAGGGATAGCGTGATCGTACCTCTTTTCGTTAATACGTCTACCTTATAGTTCTCATTGCCTATTCCCCCCAATCGCTTGATTTTTATTATCCTCGCATCATTCCCAAAAACATCTTTAACTATTTCATTCAACGCTATCTGTCTTGTCTTATCCACGTATATACCTTATTAAGGACTAAGCGTAAAAACATTAAGCAATTCCCTTAATTATGCAGATCGGAGGTGCAAATTGATGAGCAAAAGAAAGGGGCTATGTTGTGCCATGATAGTTCTATTGTTATGGTCTCAAGCTCCTATAGTTATAAAATATTTGTCCTCGTATTTCGACGTGAATACCCAAAACTTCTTTAGGTATACCTTCGCTGGCCTCTTTCTCTTGATAGTTAATTACCGATATATACTTAACGACATCCATAAGCTTAAAGTACGCTCCTTATTGCTTCCCTCTATCTTTTTATTTCTCTATCAGACATCGTTTGTAAGCGGCCTCTATCTAACTACTGCAACCATCGCTTCGTTATTATTAAAGCTTAACGTAATATCCACGAGCTTATTAGCGTACGCGTTCTTTGAGGATGAACGAAGAATAGTGACGTCAAAGGAATTCATATTGGGAACAACATTTGCCTTAGTTGGTGCAGTAATGATAGTGATAACAACAGGCGAATCTCCTAGTCTAAGTAATGCAAACGTAGTTGGCTCCCTCCTTGTGATATTAGGTGATATCCTATGGTCATTATATCTCATCACGGTGAAGATTCAGCTTAAAAATGTAGAGCCACAAACGCTCTCATCTCTTCTCATAACAATCGCAGGCCTTCTCTTCTTTCCAATAACGCTTGTCAAAGGATCCATCAAAAAAGTGATCATAGCTCCCCTAGTAATAACTCTCCTAATGGTAATCTCCGGTATAGCCTTCGTAGGTATAGGTAACTTATTGAATTACATAGCCATAGGGGAATTGGGTGTTGCCATTCCAAGTGCACTACAGTTGGCATCTCCCCTATTAACCGCCATATCTTCTATGGTTGTATTCAATGAGTCCATGACATTAAGTAAAGTTGTCTCCGGTTTTCTCATAATGTTGGGATGCAGTATTATAGTGCTTAGCGCTCGAGGGAAATAGAGCTATCGTAGGAAATGCTTTATCTCTTATCTCGCCATATTACCTTATAGCCGATGATGAACCCGCTCTCATCTTTTAATTCCGGGCCGGCGCTGAGGCCTAATGATATAAAATTATCTCATTCACTTCACAAGCCCTAATATTACGTCATGAAGCTCCTTATACGATGTCGGATAGCTGATGTGATCATAGGTCAGTACTCTTTGTGGCACGAATGCAGTAATAGAATTCTGTAGCATGTAGTTAAGTATACAAGAGAGCATGACTTCATAACTCTCATCTTTATTCCCCACGGAATATGTAAAGTATCCCCTCCATGTAGGATCAGCGAGAAACCATAGCACTTCCTGATCTCTAATGATAACTCCTATTGATATTGCGTGACAGTACCATTTACCGGTTAGAGTTCTGCCTACGTAAACTAGCTGTACTACTGCGTGTTGACGTTTAATATTGTCCAAATAATAATCTGCTGCGACCATAAAGAGGATGGAATAATCATCACAATCTCCTTTCTTAAGCTTAAGAGTCTCGGTAGGTGTCCTCTGAACGTCTTCAGTTCTTATAATCTTTAATTCATACCTCGGTATGGATACCCCATAGCTCTTGCAATAGATCCTTTTGACTTCAATTATGACAGGAGATATAGTTGGATCTTCTGAATACCTTACAGCTTTATAGACTGCAATGCTTAACGCTTTAAGATCTGAAATCAAATCCTGATAGCCTACATTCTCGTTAGTAAACTCCTTAACTAATTTACTAGGTTCCATTTCAATAACCTTAGGCGTAATGTATGTTCTTCCATACAATATGTCCGCTATTACGTTAAGCTCAGAGGAAACCTCTTTTAGCCAGCTTGCTATAACATTAGTATCCGCCTTTAATTCATTGATGTGATCAATTAATCCTTGAATGATAATGCTCATATTGCTGACTAACCCTATTGTATAATTCACTTCAGAAGTCAATATGTCTAAGGACATTACGACATCACTAAGTGCCTCACTTAATGTATTGGTTGTGTTCATTAGGAAATCGAGTTCCGCATATGCTATATCCATCTTCGCCTCTATATCATCTATGCGCCTCAATGCCCTACTTATCGATGCATTAATAGTTACTATCCTCTCCTCAACCAAGGAAATACGCGATCTAAGAAAGCTCACATCCTCCTTAGCTTTATATATCTCCTCCCTAAGCATCTTCATCTCCCTCTCCATGATGTACATTCTATAAGCTAGAAGCGACGACGTTATGATTAGGCAAACTAACGCTATATATGTCCATTGAGCTTTCATGCTCATTCACCGCTTCATATTAACAATAGGCTTCGTGGGATAAGTGACTTATCATTAAGATTAACTCTGTGGAAAATGAAAATCAGGCCAAGGACGATAATTTTTACTTGAGGGGGAGTATCATTCGCACTACTTTCTCAATGTGTATTCACATTTTTGGTCCCTAATACTCCAGTGTACTCTAATGAGTTTATTCTAACAAAAGAGTTATGGATATGACTCCAACCTTCCTTCACCTTAATATAACTACCTCCTTATGTCCTTCGCCATCGGCCTAAGACCTCAATCACGTTCATGAAGACAGTAATTACGCATCTTTTAAGCTTAAATTATACCTATCCCAAATATTAAAATATGAAACTAGAAGTTGAAGTTTGTGAAGCCATCTCAAGAAGGGAAGCTGGCGAGGATAAGCTAGTTATAAGTGGCCATATTATTAAAGATAACGGGAATGAAGCATTCTTCTACTTAGAGATTGGCCGCATAACGTGTAAACTGTGCTTAGAGAAGGGCAATATAGACTTATTAGAAAGTTTTGAAAAGATCTTAGGTAAACCCCTTCATATGGGAGAAGAAGCGGGTTTTCATATGGCGATATGGCGTTCCTCTTCAGACTTAATAAGAAGACTTGAGGGCCTTCTCGGATTTGAAATAATAATTTAGAATTCCCGTTAGTAGAATAGTTAGTAAAGTACATGTTAATTACGATAAGCATATTGATTCGCTTAAATCAATACACTTTAGCAAAACAACATATGACATAATTATCGTAATTAAAAGATATAATTAAAATACTCCTAGGAATTTAGTACTAGGAATAAGGGGGATCTATAAATGCCCTTACTTGTCTATATAGATGGTGAACTTCTTCCAGAAGACAAGGCTAAAATCTCAGTCTTCGATCATGGTTTGCTGTATGGCGATGGAATATTCGAGGGCATAAGAATATACTATGGAGGCATCTTTAAGCTCAGGGAACACGTAGACAGATTGTACGAATCCGCTAAAATAATAAGACTAGAAATACCGATGGACAAAGATAAGCTAATGAACGAAGTAATAAGAGCCGTTAGGGCTAATAAGCTAAAGGAAGGATACATAAGGCTTGTGGTAACTAGAGGAGTTGGCGATATGGGCTTAGATCCAAGAAAGTGTAAACGGCCAAGCATAATAATAATTGTAACGCCAATGCCGCGCTTTATAGGTAAGCCGATAAGGGCTATAATCTCCTCTATTAGGAGAATGCCCTACCAATGCCTTCCTCCGCATGCGAAGACATTAAATTACCTGAACAATATATTAGCAAAAATAGAGGCCATAACTGCTGGAGTAGACGAAGCAATAATGCTGAGCCTCGATGGCTATGTAGCTGAAGCCACAGGGGAGAACATCTTTTTAGTCAAGAAC
>QMSL01000049.1 GCA_003649665.1 Thermoprotei archaeon
GGCGTAAGCGCAGGATCAGCATTATGTTGGTTCATAGGAGGAGTTGCAGCATTACCGAAGTACATAGGGTAACAGAGAGGAGCTTGTAAAATATGCGAATAGGATATACAAAATCAACACTATGTTTTTGACAAAAGCTGAGAGAAAAGCGCTTTTAAATAATTATATATTAATTATGAAGAAGGTCATGGTTACTAGATATGATTTATAATATAGATTACGATTTGTAATATATGGTAGATCACCTATGCCATCTCCATTATTACCAGTACCGTTATAGTCACTCCAGTAATTACCCACCTTTAACGTTTCATTAACCAGGTGTTGAATGATTCAAGGCTATAGACTTGCTAAGTATTGTTAACGAACCTATTTAGATAGAATACGTTATGTGAGGAAGACTCAAGACAGACACCGTAATAATTGCCCTGTATTATATTACTAAATATGATATTGTCGCATGAATATTCCTTAAGGGCTATACCATAGCCTTCGTTGCTCCTCACAGTATTATTAGCTATGAAGCTATTCAAAGACTCGAAAAGAATTATGTCGCACTCTTTGTTTCGTATTAAAATTATCAGTTATAGTATTATCACTCGAGGAGGATGGGTGAATTCTAGCATCGTTGTTTCGTATGATATTCTTAGTTATAATACTACTTATTAAGGCATTAGAAAGGAATACGCCAATATCACCTAGGAAACTAGTATTGTTATAGACGACATTGCCCTGTATATTGTTATTAAAGGAATCTTGAAGGTCAATCCCACACTCATTGTTCTTTAAGGTATGGTCAATTATATGATTTAGTGAGGAGTATTGTCCAAAATAACATAGATAGCATCCTGCACGGTATTGTTAACGATAACATTACTACATGCATAATAAGGATTAATTCAAACAAGGCCTCCTTTAATAAGGTTGTCGGCTATAGCATTATTTGAAGACCTTATGTTAATCAGGAGAATGATAAGACTCTTAATTGACTAGATCCATAAGGCTGTTTCAAGATAGCGAAAACAAAATCTATAATGTATAGAATAAATGAGGGAAATTAACTAAAAATAATTCCTTTTTATCCTGTTAGCGTTCTTATCATTGCTGCCATTGCTCCAACGAACCATGCCATTGTGCCACCTGTAGTTATGCCAGCTGCTGTGGGTATCAGTATGTCGTCATGCATTCTCATACCGCCTATCTTGATCGCTAAATACTTCACAACCCATGGTACTAACCATAGCATTGGCGCTAAGAATAAGTAATTCCATCCTACGTAGACGCCTACTGGATCAAATGGCCACCATACAAACCTCATCCTCAAGTAGGATAGTATACCTATAACTATAGCGCCCACTATCAGATGCAGCCAATATGGCTTGATAGCAGGATATTTCTGTATAAACATTGGCTGTACACGCCACCAGACATATCCTGTATCTCCTACGCCCTTCACAGTTCTAGCCATGCCGAAGGTATAGTACCACTTCGTTACGAATATCCAAGGTACTATTGAGCCTATTAAACCAGATAAAAGCAGTACGATGAACATGTCTCTAGCTCTAACTCCTGCATCCTTAGCTATCCTGTAACATATACCCATCGCGTATGCATTGTTAGATAACCTTGCTATCTCCCTAGAGGGACCAAAGGCAACAGTATTCACGTAGCTGTATGTAACATCACTTACACTAACAACGTCCTTGTAGTAGTAGGATAGCGGGAATGCTAAATTAGTGTCCTCATGTAGTCCTGTGCACCATGACGTTACATATGGGACTAATCCCGCAATCCTAGCTCCGCTCATATTTGATGCGAAGAAGAACAATAATAGTACAATAGCACCGCCCAAGGCTGCTCCTGCAGCATATAACATTAATACTATGAGAATTGCTGAACATATGAATAATGCCCATAGGATACTATAGGGAACATCCTCTTCCTCTCCCTTACTTGCACTCTTAGTTACTCTTAAGGTCTCTGCAAAGTATTTCCAGTTGAGTATGATCCAGAATACTATAATCGATATCTCCATTCCCACATATACTGCGTGAAGCTTAAGTGGAGGTTGGGATCCGAACATTAATTCACGACCTATCGTACCCTGCTTTGTTACTCCGGAGTAGTAACCCTTGAGATATGCTACTTGGCATATTATTAATAGGGCTAATGACGTGGCTCCTGCAGTAAGTAGTATGTCTAATGGAGCTAATAATGCTGTAGCATAGTATACAATGTTTGCAGGTATAGCTAGGGGACCAGCAATCTTAGAACCAAGTTCTGGAAGGCTACCAGCATCTATGGTTCCCATCCAAAAGCCCCAATAAGGTGGCTCACGGCTCCATCCGTATATATCTGGGAACCACGGTATTATTGCCTTTATTAATGGTGGCATCATGTAGAAGAAACCGAAGACCATACCAGCAAGGAACCATAAGAGCCTTGTCTCTGGTGGTTGACCTTTTAACCTTCTCTCAGGGGTTGCAGTTACTAATGGTATACTCCATGTATAGCTGTGTGGGAATGGTAGTAACTCTATGTCTATCCATCTCCTCCTCACAATTGATATGAAGCTTAGGTTCAATAGGAACCATGAGAAGCTGAAGAGAATCCACCATAGTAATACTGGTGCCCAGGCACTCCATGGTACTTTGACACCACCACTCGTTATGTACTGTATATATTGTAACTCTGGTCCCCAAACCCAGCTAAGAGCTTCTTTATAAGGTGAGGGAGCCATCCTGCTACCTAACATATGGGTAAATATTGGACATATAGTATTTCCGAGATAGTATTGATAAACGGTCATTATTGTTACAGCGCTTATCAGTGCTATATGACCACCTTTAACCTTCTCTGGAAAGAGGTTCCCTATTATTATCGCTAGGAATAACACTAAGTACGGTAGACCTATAGCACCTGCTGAGAGGTTGTTCACACCCGCCCATCCGGGAGTATACATCCATGCAAGATGTGCACCTATTGTACTCAGTATGGCGATTATCATTACGATGAGGAGGAAGCGTTTGGAAATGTACGTTACGCGCTTAACCTCAGCTCCTGATGATGACATACGGCATACCCCTCGATAACTCCCATCTTAGGAATCTATATACTTTCAGTGTAATAAAGTAATACGGCATAAACTATATATAATTTTCATCAATAAAAAGTACGTGATGCATATGCGGATAATATTTAGGTTATTAACAGTTCTCCTTACAGTAACAGTATTAATACTAATACCTATTATAACAAGTACTAACTTAGCTTATGCTACAGAAGCTACAAAGCTAAGCTGGCAGGTGACAGCAAACGACATTACGATAGTCTCTCCAGCCTTTGAGATACACGTTTCTAAGACAGGTGGTATTAGCTCTTACCTTTTTGCCGGTATGCAAGTCCAAAACATCGGCTTACTAATACACCCGCATGGAGGGGGTTGGTATTTTACGACAACTTATGGCACTATGCTGAAGGATCCTATAGTAGAGCAATTTGAGAGAGGTGTGAAGATAGTGACCTTCGCGAGATGGGATAATCCAGATTACGATATGCACTTTGATATAACAATGGAACATTACGTCTATGAAACAGGAGCGGTTATAATATCCGTTCTAATTCAAACATGGCAGGACACGCCCTCTATCGGTTTTGCATCTAAAATTTTCCAGCTACCACCAGATATATTCAAGGGCTCCTCTGTTGAGGGATATTATGGAGGTTCTCTCGCCTTTAGCTCTACGATACCATCAGAGAAGACCTGGTTGATAGGGAAGGGCTTCACGCAAGTACTTATCATTACGCAACGAACTGTCAGTATAGTTTATGTAAACTTAGATCCCATTGTAGATATGGAAATAAACTGGCCATACTTTATTGAAGCAAAGACAAAATTCACAAAGAACTTTCCGGTATACAAGGGTCAAGAGCTAAAGCTAATGTTTCTATTCTGGATGCATGATAAGGGAGAAGATTTCAATAAGCGATTAGTCCAACTCTTTACAAAGCTTTCCGATGCTATGGCTAAGATAGAGCAAGGCAAGACCGCTTTTAAGATATCCATGGCGAGGAAAAGCTTAATTAAAGCAGAGGAATCAATACCTGAGGCTTTAAATGCTATCGCTTTGGCTGACCTTAGTAAAGCTGAAGAACTAGTCAACAACGTTTACAATCTTGCAAGACGTGGATATCTAACGGAGGTCAGAGTTAGAACGAGTATCTACATATTAATACCATTAGCCATTAGTATAACGCTTCTTATATGGGCTAAAATTAAGTGGACTGGGAGGTTAATAGGAGCGAAGGTTAAGGCTAAGTGATGTGGGGGTGAATATGAGAATGAGGAAATATGTATTCAATATAATAAAGTTAACAATTGTTCTCATGCTGCTAGTGCTTCCATTGTTTTCCATAATGCCAACGAGAGGACAAGGTAAGGTCTCTTGGGAAGTAAGTGGTAACGCCGTTGATGTTACCATTGATAATATCAACGTGCAAATAGTAGGTCAGACGGGGATAAGTAGCATATCAATAGGCGGTGTAACAATTGTTAGCGCTATAGGTCTTGCACCATTCGCTCCTGGTTGGCAATGGGTTGGTGCTACTTGGTATTATGGTGAGGTTTTGGAAACTCCAACTGTTGAGCCTATCGAGGGCGGCATTAGGGTTAGAACTCACGCAAGGTTCCCACCAGGATGTGGACAGTACTTCGAGTTCGTAGGCATATACACGATATACGATACGGGAATGATAATTGCGAACTACACAATAACAGCATACGATAATACTGACATACAGGACATATTACTTTATGTAATATTCCCGGTAAACTTAGTGGCCGGAAAGATGATAAACATAGCGTACGGAGGAACTACTAGTGGTGTCCTCATACCGCCGAAGTACAAGGGATTCATGATCTCATCGGGTTCATTCGTGGCAGCTTATCTCTCACTGCCCCAAGGGGACATAATAATAGTCACATTGGATCCACCAACATTAAGCTATGAGATCTCCGATACCAGAGCTTGGGGAGGAGGAAATATAGAGTTCAAGGGACACTTAGCATCTGCAGGTACAGTACTTAAGGGTACGGAGTATAAGGTCTCCTTGATAATCTACCCACACACAAAGGGCACTCAGTTCACCAGTAGCTTCGTAGAGTTATTTAACTATCTAGGAACACTAGAGGGAGAGATAAAGAGTATGAAGAGCCTCCGCTATGAGTTCAGAACGCCAATGGGTGCGAAGCTATTTAAGAAGTGTGAAGAGGAGTTCAATTTAGCTAAGAGCGCATTTAGTAAAGGGGATGTAGAAGGAGCATATGCTCATGCGCAAAACGCTCTAAAGTTACTACAGGATACAAGGAGAGTAGAGAGGAACTGGAGAATAACACTGTACATACTAATACCAGGAGTAATTGAGCTAGCCATAATATTACTGGTTGTCAGAACAGCTATAAGAAAGTCAAGAAGTATAGAGAGTACATAAAATCATTAAGAAGTTTATTTATAAATTAACCTTCTTAATTCAATAGTGTTATGAGGATCATGATTAGGGATATTATTAAGAGAGATAGGAAAATAATAGCGGTCATCTGTGTAATACTGGTGTTACTCATGATAGGTTCATACTTTAGTATGGGTCCTCGTGGTAAACCGAAGATACTTAAGGAAGAAGAGCAAATTCCAGAGGAAGTCATGCCTTTTGAGTTGGCTTGGGATTTAGTTAGGTGTCGTCCTGGTGGTGTTATGCTTACGTGGGATGATTTGAGCGATGATGATAAGGAGTTTTTGGATATGATTGAGAAATCACTCTTTTTATACTTCTGGAATGAAGCAGACCCAATAACAGGACTAGTACCAGACAATACGAAAAATAGGCGAATGGCAAGTATTGCTGCAGTTGGCTTCGAATTGTCAGCCATTTGTATTGGTGAGAGTCATGGTTGGATTAGTTATGAGCAAGCTTATAATAGAGTTCTTAAGATTTTAAGATGCTTTGATCCCAAAAATCCTAAAGTAGCAGGTTCTCATGGCTTCTTCTATCACTTCGTAGATACACGTACAGGAACAAGATTAGGGAAGTCCGAGCTCTCATTAATAGATACTGCTATCCTTATGTGTGGTGTTTTGCATGCTGGCCAGCATTTTAAGGGTACTGAGATTGAAAAACTAGCCGATAGAATTTATAGGGCTGTAGAGTGGGATTGGATGCTTGATAAGAGCAAGAACCTACTAATGTACTCACCAGGTGGTGTTAGAGGAAAAGGTTATAGCGAATACATTTTAGCTTATATTTTAGCTCTTGGTTCGCCTACACATCCGATACCTGCAAGTGCTTACCATGAGTGGGCTAAAGGGTATAGATGGCATGAGTATGAAGGAATAAGATATCTAGGCGCAGGATGGGCAGATAGAGCTCTTAAGCTCTACCTTTGGCAAACGCCTCTTGCATGGCTAGATCTTAGAGAAATGCATGATAAGTATGCTAACTATTGGCAGGAGGCAATAAGAATTCATTTAGCAAACTATAAGTACTGTACGAATTACTTCAAGTCTAAAGGCTTACCACCATTATGGGGTTGGACTGCATGTATTGGAAAGGATAAGTATCTTGGTTGGGCAACCCCATTCGATGGAACAATTGCACCATTCGCCATCATAGCCGCAATACCATTCGTACCAAAGTTGGCAATTCCTACGTTAAAGTTCATTTATGAAGAGTATGGCCATAGACTCTGGGGGTCTTATGGCTTCTATGACGCATTTAATATAGAGCAAAACTGGTTCGCCGACGTGTATATAGGTATCGATCAAGGTATGGCGCTTCTCCTATTAGAGAACTTTAGAACAGGGCTTGTGTGGAAGGAGTTCATGCAAATACCGTACATTAAGGAGGGATTGAGAAAAGCCGGTTTTGTTAAAGGTTTTCACCCTGATAGTGAAGGCTTCATTAAAGACTGGTTAGTAATAGGTCCATTTGAAGCTAGTAGTGTAGAGGAGGCCTTCGACACCAACTTCATTAATGAGGCTAATATCAGCATTCCCAAGGCTGGTAAGTCCACCAAAGGGTTGGTCTGGAAAGAGCTTCACATGCCTTATGGAGATCTCGCCTCAAGGTACATAGACCTTAGCGTATTATTTGAGCCTAGGAGGGCTAGTACAGCGTATGCTTTTGTAGTCGTAAAATCTGCTAAGAACGCAACGGTTGATTTAGAAATATGGAGCTCAGGACTAATTAAGGTATGGGTGAATAACGAACTAATGTACGCTAGTACCTCAATTTTAAATGCTACCGGTCCCTATCGAGACGTAATCAAAGACGTAAAGTTACGTAAGGGAAACAATACTATATTAGTGAAAATTGTCTGCAGTTCACCAAGTGGATGGAAGTTTTACTTAAGGCTTATTGAGAGGAAGTGAGAATGGTACTTTACTCCTCTCTTAACGTAGCTTAAGACCTATGAGGCCTTAATTCCTCTCTTCCACATCGCAGCTTCCTCATAGTAGCCTAATCTCTCAAGAAATTCCGCTATCAGGCATTTTATCTCCTTAGGCATCTTATCGATACTCTTATTTACTTCCACTATGGTTCCACTCCCCATCTTAGTCATCCTTACATAGTGAGGCCATTCCCTAATGGTTATCTTTACATCATAACCGTGTAGGTATATTATCTTATGCTTAGTCATTAATAGAGGCAATTTCTCCTGAATACCCTTAATGATCTCATATCGAATACCTTTTTCATTTAACATCTGTTTGAATAAATCTAAAGCATCATCAACTATCTCCTCATCATAAAGCTGAAGGATAGACCAGTACTTACCTTTGATTATCATATAGAGGGACATAGCCCCAGGAGTTATTAAGAATGTTATTAGCAAGAACATAAACACTATGATCTCGGGTCCTTTTCTTAGTGAAATCATGAGCATAACCAATAATAGTAGGCCCCATGATAGAAGACTTATACTTATAGCTAAAGATGATGATGCTATCCTCTTGCTCTTAGTAATGGAAGCTATTAAATAAGTAACCGAACCAATTATCAATGGCGTTCCTAGTATCAGACCTATCCATAGGTTATAATAGAAGGCGCCTACGCCATAGCTAGTGATTAGTATCACTAGGGGATTGCATTTCACACCTCTTCTATCGAGAACTTCTATCACATAAGCCATAATGGATATTGTGATGAGCGTCATATAGCAGGTGGCTATATTATGCTGATAGCCTAATAGCCAACTAGAGATTGTGAGAGCGAGAACAGATGATGTAAAACTCATTATGAGCACGAATTTACTAGTCGCTAAACTAACCGTAATGACTATTGCGTAAAGTAGGGGAGCTACGAACGTATAGGAGAAGAGAACAATAGAACGTATTTTAGGAATATAACCCAATAACAACATTAAGTTCATAAGAATTATGAACGTCGTAACTCTCCAGGCCGCGCTTTTACCGTTCATATTCTCATAAGTACGGGATACATTTAGGTTATTTATACTTTTAAGCGCTATTTGGAGATTAAGCACTTAGGTATTATAAGTAAGATTTAAAGATATTCCCGAGTTAAGATGATTCCTAAGTAAGGAGACATTAAGGAAGGTAGCCTTCTTGAGCTACAGGTAGTAGGCGATAAAATAATCCTAAGAGTTCGAGATCTTCGGAGTGAGTTACGAGAACGAGGCAAGAAGTTAAGAGTTTACCTTGAGAGAGGAGAGGAGGAGATTACAGAGGAGGAAGAATTATGGATAAGAGATAAGACGAATTAAGACGGAGAAGACTCGCAGTCTCAGA
>QMSL01000050.1 GCA_003649665.1 Thermoprotei archaeon
GCTGTTGCTACTGAGAGTGAAGCAAACTTTATTAGCGTAAAAGGCCCAGAAATCTTCAGCAAATGGGTAGGAGAATCAGAAAGAGCAATAAGAGAAATATTCAGAAGAGCACGACAAGTCGCTCCTGCAGTAATATTCTTCGACGAGATAGATGCAATAGCGCCAAGAAGAGGCCTTTATTCCAGCTCTGGTGTTGAGGAGAAAGTAGTGAACCAATTGCTTACCGAGATGGACGGAATAGCCCCATTAAAGAACGTAGTAGTCATAGGTGCTACTAATAGGCCTGATATTCTTGATCCTGCTCTTTTAAGGCCTGGTAGATTCGATAGACTAATCTACGTACCACCACCAGACTACAAGGCCAGAATGGATATCCTTAGGGTACATACGAGGAGAGTACCATTAGCTGAGGATGTCGATCTAGGAGAAATAGCAAAGCGTACAGAAGGATATAGTGGTGCGGATCTAGCTGCTCTTGTTCGAGAAGCCGCACTTACTGCTCTTAGGGAGGCAGGACGTCCAACTAAGGTAACGATGGAACACTTTGAAAGAGCACTCAAAGTAGTTAGACCAAGTCTTACTAGAGATGAGATGGAAAAGTATAAGAGAATAGTTGAGGACTTCCGTAAAATGTTCGTATAGCGTCGGTTAAGGGTGTGGTCATCATTTACTCAGTCCGCCGAAGGAATACCTCATCCCTTTTTAATAAATATGGGAAAGTTCATAAATGTTTCCGAATCAATAATCTTCAGATTTGATGATGAAATTGGCTACCTCCTGATCCTCTGGAATGATGCCTCCTGGCCTTGCTGAAAACATTCTCTCATACCTCTCTCTGAATAATTCGTAGCGTTTTATGAGATCTCTATCTATGCTGGGTCTCATCTTTGAAAGAACATCAATGAAATCCTTCATAGTTATCTCCCTTGTACTGTTAGAGAAAACTGCTTCCTTAGCAACCTTCCTTGCAGTCTCTTGAACGAGCATTGCTAAATCAGCACCTGAAAATCCCTCAGTCATACGAGCCAATTCCCTTAAGTCTACGTCCTTAGCCAATGGCATATCTTTCAAGTGAACGGCAAGTATTTTCATTCTGGCCTCCTCATCGGGTGGAGGAACATATATTAGCTTATCGAATCTACCAGGCCTTAAAAGAGCAGGATCAAGAATATCAGGCCTATTAGTAGCACCTACTACAATTACACCCTCAAGAGGATCAAGGCCGTCCATTTCATTCAAGAGAACACTTAGAATTCTAGGCGCAACATCATCATTAACATACAGTTCTCTGCTCCTTCCAAGAGCGTCAAGTTCATCGAAAAATATTATGCTCGGAGCAGTATTCTTAGCTAGCGCGAATATTTCAGAAATACGCCTTTCGCTTTCACCATACCATTTAGATAGAACGTCGCTTAATTTAACATGATAGAAATTAACCTTTAATTTCCTAGCTAATGCCCTCATGAGTAAGGTCTTGCCGCAACCAGGAGGACCATAGAGCAAAATACCCTTAACAGGTCTTACTTTATAGAACTTCACGATATCCTTATGTTGCAGAGGAAGCACTATTGATGTATAAAGCTCCTCCTTTATTTCCTCCATATCTCCTACGTCCTCTAATGGCACTTCAACGTTCCCTCCGTCAAGCAAGTGAGCTATTTTACTAGCTCTCTCTAATATTTCGAATCTTTTATGAAGTATGAACATCTGGCTTAGTATCAAACTTAACAGCCCACTTGAGATGCACCCTAATATCATGTCGGGCATTAAGTTAGTAAATCCCATTAAGAAACCTAGACTCGTGAAAATACACGTACCTAATGCAGATAACATGGAGGATAACTTTACAAAGTTCATCCTCTCCTTTAATTCATGTGTGAGTAGAGAGACCATAAATGCAATGAGCATTAGATCAGCAATTACTAACGCTATTTGATTATTGGTCAAGTATACTATTAGGCCTGCTACGTTTTCCTTCATAACTTCTAATTGAAGCACGTCGATCCAAGAGTTCATTACGCCACTCTTTAACATTAGTTCCAATGTGGAGTTCGTGATGAGGGAGAGGAATATAACCGTGAGTATTTCAACGGGCTCTAACATCGTGGCTAAAGATATCAATATGGAATAAAGAATTACGTTAGGTATCCCTATTAAGGAGAGTGCAACAATAATGCAATATGTTGCTATGCATGCCCATCTCCTTCCGAAGAGCACTAATCCGAGGAGCAGTATACCGATGAATATCGGCGCTAGCTTGAACGCTAAAGATAATGCTATAATTCCCTCACTTATAAGGAGTAAGACGAGTGATAAGCGAAACTTTATCATACCAATTGTAAGAAAGGCTAGACCTGAAAGGATGCTGACCATATAATTCCCCGTAATGGAGAGGACGAAGAGTATTGATGCAATAGAGGCAATTAATGCCTTTAATATTCTTTGAAGATTTTCATAAGTACTCCGCTTAGTCATTGAAACACCATGTTCTCTCTCTATTAACTATTCGTAAAGTGTTTCTAACAAAGCTAGGACGTAATACTCTGGGAATATTGAGATATGTTTAGGCATGTATTTCCACAATATCTCCATCTCTTAGCACATATTCAGGACCTACCCTCTGAGGGGAATAAGGAAGATATTTTGACCATACTTTTGCGTATTTAAAGTTCTCAAAGAGATAGCTGTGAATTCTCTTAGCTATATCTATTACCTTGGTTCCTCTCTTCACAACTAATGGTCTTGGAGAGGGGTCCTTGCCTGGCTCTTTAGTATATACCCTGATAAGATCTAGTGTCTTAAGTATAAGCTCGCCTATAATTTCCTTCTCATTACCTTTAGGCTTAAAGGAGGAAAGTGCTATTAGGGCTACCTTATCCCTCACTATACTTTTAAGCTTTTCTACTTGATCATAATCATCCTTACTATCAACCTTATTTAGAACAATTATTGCAGGCTTATATACCTTAGGTGCAAAAAGGGCTCTTTCTATATCGTCGAGTGTTGCTTCTCCCTTTATCCTTATCAAAGCATGATGTATGTTGTAGCCATACATTAATTTCCTCACATCATCAATCGTGCACTCCTTAAGTTGACCCACTACTCTTATGCCTCCAGATCTCTCCTTATGAATCTCAACTTGAACTTTAGGTTTAACTATAGTTATTCCCGACTCCTCTAATTCCCTCACTATAGTGTAAAGTTGCCTTAGGGGTTCATTCTTGGCGTCAAGAATTATGATCAGACAATCGCTATTCCTTATGAGAGTCATCAGTTGAGGGCCCCAAGCCTTACCGTGAGATATACCCTCAAATATTGCGGGCCCCTCAATTAACTGAATCAAAACGCCCTTATGGATTAGCATACCAGGTACTGGATTCTTCGTTGTGAATGGTACCTCTGAGACTTCTGGTTTGGCATTAGTAAGTAGCCTTAAAAAAGAGCTCTTTCCCGAGTTCGTACAGCCAATTATCACTACCTGTATGTCCCCTTCTCTTCTTATAAAGAAACTAGAGCGTCTTCCTACCTTCTTCCTTCTACTTTCCTCTATTTCTCTCCTTAATATTGCCATCTTTCTCCTAATCATTTTTATTAGCTTCTCGGTTCCCTTATGCTTAGGAACGGCTGCTAAGAACTCCTGTAATGCTCTTAACTTCTCCTCTGGCGTTTTCGCTTCCATTACCTTAAGCCATTTCGCCTTAGCTTCTGCAGGTAAGTTAGCTGGCATATTCCTAAAGATTCATAGCACGCAAAAATATTAACTATTTGCTCCCATCCTTCATATAGGTGGCGTAATTGTCTGAAGATCCCACATTATTACTTAAAAAATCGCTAGTAGAGGGAAGTCCACATATAAACGCCCTATCGCTACTTGCAAGTAACGGCGAGCCCATAGCATATGTTCCCGAGAACTACCCCATATTCAGCGAAATAGATATATATGTACGTATCCTCAGAACCTTACACGAAAGTATGCCAAAGTTTCACCAAGTAGACATAACGCTTTCCGATAATAGGCACATAATAATCCTCAGGACTACTGGGAACAAATACATAGTATGTAAAACTCAGCAAAATCCTAATTTGGGTCGTATTTATCTAGTACTTCGTTCACTTGCATACAGACTAGGTGGAACATAATGACTCTATGGGATGTGATATATTACCTCTTCACCAAATGGAGAACAATAACAATTCCCACCATGATAATATTATCTTTCATCATTGTAGTCTTTATCGTCTTAACTAGGAAAATGTCTCGTCTGGAACAGAACTTCTCCTCTTTATTTGCCGAATACCTGAAATCAATTAAGATAATCTCCGATGGTCTCGGAAGGTCATTGTCATCAACTAATGTTGAAAGGATAATAGAAAGACTAGAGCGAATAGAACGTAGAGTTGCTCCTCTTCCAAGAAGGAGATATGAAGTGAAGGAGTTTGCGAGACTAGATGAGTTAGCTCGATATTTTGATGCATATAGTTTAACTATATCGTCATCAGAGGGATTGCTTGTAGAAAGCACTCTAAAGAGAAGTGATGCCGAAATAGATGCCGCAACCGTAGTAGAACTTTACGAGATGTGCATAAAGGCTTTTAACCGCAGGGCCCCTATCCTTGTACTCTCTGATCTAGATTATGGTATGGTCATAGGGAAAATCGAGTCCTTAGGACTTTACTTCATAATGCGAACTAACGTCATGAACATATACGATCATGATTACCTATACTCTTTCTTCAAGTCAATAAGTGCTTATCTTGAGAGAAAGTACATGAGCTTACGGGAGTCATGAGATATCCTTAGAAGAAGCATTTCTTATGCTCCTCTAAGCTGAGGAGACTTTATAGAAGGTTGTTATTATGAATTATATATTTTAATGAGCGGAGCAAATATTTAACTGGTGTCATACTATGAGCGAGAGATCATCCAGGAGCGATAGAGTGAAGACAGGAATCCCTGGTATGGATGAAATATTGCACGGAGGCATTCCTAGACGTAATGTAGTCCTCCTTTCCGGAGGTCCTGGAACTGGAAAGTCCATATTTGGACAGCAGTTCCTTTACTACGGATTAAAGAATAACGAGCCAGGCCTACTGGTAGCGCTTGAGGAACATCCAAAACAGATTTTAGAAAACATGGCTAAGTTCGGATGGGACGTTAGGGAGTATCAAAGGGAGGGAATGTTTGAAATAGTCGATGCCTTTACTGGAGGTATAGGTGAGTATGCTAAGAGGGAAAGGTATGTAGTAAAGAATCCAGAGGACGTATATGAGCTAGTTGACATCTTAAGGACTGCGATAAAGGACATAAAGGCACAGCGTGTCGTAATAGACTCCGTCTCTACTCTCTATTTAACGAAGCCCTCAGTAGCTCGTAGCATCGTGATGCAATTGAAGAGATTACTTTCAGGACTTGGGTGCACATCAATATTAGTAAGTCAGGTAAGCGCAACTGAAAGAGGATTTGGAGGTCCTGGAGTCGAACATGCAGCAGATGGCATAGTTCGTCTTGACTTAGATGAATTTGAAGGAGAACTAAAGAGGAGTATAATAGTATGGAAAATGAGAGGAACCTCTCATAGCATGAGAAGACATCCATTCGATATAACAGATCATGGAATAGTCGTATATGCCGATAAGACCTTAAGGCTTAGACGAGGAATTCTCATAGAAGAGTAGTGATGTAACGAGTTATGCTCAAATACAGGGAGTACGATAATAGAAATAGGGGGTAATCATGGGAGAGGAGATACCACTTAGGCCGCTAGGAAGGGAGGATATACACAAGCTTGAGACGGCACTACTAATAGGCACCTTATTAAGACCAGATGTCCTTAAGGAAATAAAGGAGAGCGAGGAGAGAATAACGTGGATCGACTCACTAGCAGTAGCTGCAGGTGCATTAGCAAGAGAGAAAGCAGGCATGCCTATCTCACGAATAGCAGAGGATCTAGGTAGGACTGAGTCCACTATAAGGAATCATTTAGCAGGTAAGACAAAAGCAGGAAAGCTAGTGAGGGAGACTTATGAGAGGATTGTTAGAGAAGGCTTCAAGCTTGAGATACCAGAGTTAGGTGTAAGATATGAGGAATTGAACAAAAAGATCGAAGAATACGAGAAGAAAATAAAGCAGCTCGAGGAGAGCATAGAGTCTCTTAAGAAAGAGAACAAGGAGTTAAAGGAGCTTTACGAGAGGGAGAAAAAGTTCAGAGAGGAAATCTCAAATAAGATAAATACAGTAAGGGAGACGTTAAATAGGCTAAAGAGTGAGATAGAGCAAGCACTCGCTCAATTATCCTAATTCTGTCGAATTTTATTTCGACAGATCGAAAGCGTAATAAGCATTGCTCTTTTTATCATATTCTATTGATGTGAAATCATGCGTGCAAATGCGGAAGTCGGCATACTTGGCTATGGAGCATACATACCAAGATACAGAATACCCTCTACGGAGATAGCAAAAGTTTGGGGTTATGCAGGAACCCTTCCAATAAAAGAGAAAGCAGTAGCAGGCATAGATGAGGATGCAATTACGATGGCTGTTGAAGCAAGCCTTAATGCCATAAGGAGAGCTAGGATAGATCCAAAGGATATAGAAGCTATACGACTTGGTACGGAAAGTAAACCATATGCTGTTAAGCCATCTGCAACAATAGTAGCAGAAGCAATCGGAGCAACGCCTAAAGTACTTGCTACTGATATGGAATTCGCATGTAAGGCTGGAACTGAGGCTCTTGAAGATTGTATAGGCCTAGTTTCAAGTGGCATGGTTAAATACGCTCTTGCAATAGGAACTGATACAGCTCAGGGAAGACCTATGGATGCGCTTGAGTATACTGCTGCAAGTGGTGCAGCCGCCTATATAGTTTCTAGGAAATCCAGTGAGACCATCGCGTATTTTGAAGGATCATATTCATTTGTCACAGATACTCCGGACTTCTGGCGTAGAGCAGGAGAAAGATATCCCCAGCATACAGGAAGATTTACTGGAGAACCAGCGTACTTTAAACATATAGTGAATGCGGTTAAAGGACTGATGGAAGAACTAGGCCTTAAAGCATCCGACTTTAAGTACGTAGTATTCCACCAACCCAACGTTAAGTTTCCCCTAAGAGTCGCTAAAAGACTTGGTTTTAGCCTAGAACAGGTAAAGCCAGGGCTATTATCTGGCATCATTGGTAATACTTATGCTGCTGCTTCTCTCTTAGGCTTAGCTGCAGTCCTCGATATAGCGAAGCCAGAGGACAGAGTACTGGTTGCCTCGTTCGGTTCAGGTGCAGGTAGTGATGCTTTCAGCATAGTTGTTCAAGATGCTATCGAGGAGAAAAGAGACTTAGCACCAAAGGTAATGGATTATGTGAATAGGCGAAAGGAAATAGATTATAGCATATATGCCCGGTTTAGAGGCAAGATCCGATTAAGATGAGGTGATATTTATGAGAAGAGTTGCCATAATAGGCGTTGGATGTACGAATGTAGGTGAGCATTGGGAGAAATCCTTAAGGAATCTACTAGTAGATGCTGCAATTAGGGCCATGGATGATGCAGAAGTGGAGACAGTAGATGCACTATTCGTTGGAAATATGATGAGTGGGGCTTTACAGGAACAGGAACATCTTGGAGCTCTATTAGCTAGTCATTTGGGGCTTAGGGGAATACCTGCATGTAAAGTGGAAGCTGCATGTGCTAGTGGTGGTATGGCCTTACATCAAGCATTTCTTGCTGTTGCCTCGGGGATGTACGATTACGTTATGGCTATTGGAGGAGAAAAAATGACCGATAGAACCACTCCTGAAGTAACTTTAGCACTGGCAATGGCTGATGATAGAGAATATGTAGTATCTACTGGAGCAAGCTTTGTGGCATTAAACGCACTTGTCTATAGGTTCTATATGGAAAAGTTCAAAGTGCCTCAGGAGGACATAGCACTCTTCTCGGTGCACGACCATAAATATAGTGTCAACAATCCTCACGCCCAATTCAGAAAGCCATTGAGCCTAGAGGAAATAATGAAGTCACCCTTAGTCGCAGATCCAATTCGTCTGTTTGAATGCGCTCCCATAGGAGATGGAGCAGCTGCTGTAGTATTAGCGCCTCTCGATAAAGTTAAAGGTAAGGAGGGTGTAGTAGAAATAGCGGCCTCTACTGTGGCAACCGATCACGTAAGCATAAATGAGAGAGAGGATATGTTAACACTATGGTCCACAGTTGCAGCGTCCCGTAAGGCGTATGAAATGGCGAAAGTCGAACCAAAAGATGTGGATGTCGTAGAAGTTCACGATGCATTCTCAATTCTGGGCGTGATATCGCTTGAGGATTTAGGATTTGCAGAGAAAGGAAAGGGATGGACCCTCGTAAAGGAGGGAGAGATTGAGAAAGATGGAAAGGTACCAACGAACACTATGGGAGGCCTATTAGGAAGAGGACATCCAATAGGAGGAACAGGACTTTATCAAGTTATTGAGGCGTACTATCAACTCACGAATAGAGCTGGATCAAACCAAGTAGATGATGCAAAAGTAGCGCTAACACAATCCTTAGGTGGTGTAGCGGGTACGTCAGTTATTCATATACTTAAATACGTGAGGTGACATAATGAGCGTCCCCATATATTGGCGTAATATAAGATATCGATATAGATTAATCGGTACTAGATGCTTGAAGTGTGGTGCCGTTTTCTATCCGCCAAGGAGAATTTGTCCAAAGTGCAGAAATAGGAAATTAGAGGAAATAGAATTGCCAAGGAAAGGAAAACTCATCACTTTTACAGTAGTTCGTAGCCCTCCGGCTGGTTATGAAA
>QMSL01000051.1 GCA_003649665.1 Thermoprotei archaeon
GATGAGGATGGTTTCTATGTCTTGTTAAGGGGAGCTGACTATATGGGTATGGAGTTTGGTTGGTTTGGTCATAGTGAGGAGGATTTCGCTAGAATGGCTAGCTGGGGATTCAACGTAGTACGCCTCCCAATAGGCTGGGCGTACATAGAACCAGAGCCCAATAAGTACAATGAAGAATACCTAAAGCTTATAGATAGGATAATCATGTGGTGTAAAGCTCATGGCCTTTACGTAGTGCTCGATATGCATCAATGGTTCTGGAGTAAGCGCTTTAACGGCTGTGGACTTCCAGATTGGCTGGTTCCAGAGGCTAAGACATGGGAGGAAGCATCTAGGAAATTCTTCAGCGATCCAAAGTTATGGCAGAAGCTAGCGTTGGTATGGCGCATTTTAGCGCTTAGGTATAAAGATGAGCCTGCAGTTGCGGCATATGATCTATTCAATGAACCACCATTGCCATCAGGAGTATCATTGCCTGAGTTCACTAAGCAAGTAACAGCCTTCTATTCATATTTAATAAGCGAGGTGAGGAAGGTTGATAAGAGGCATATAATAATGTACGAGCCCGTATGGGGTGGAATATACGAAGGGACTCCTATGATAAGTGGTTCAAACATTGTGCTTTCAGCTCACTTATACATTGGCGGCACTGCTGATGGTGTTACGGGATATGAGAAGACCACGTTTAAGAAGATGGAGTATGAAGTAAGGAGATGGGTTAGGCTAGCTAAGAGATTAGGCATCCCATTATGGGTTGGTGAATTTGGTGTTGGCTCTGGAGCGTATAAGGCGAGGGAGTGGGCTAGAGATATGACGTTCCTCTTCGATAAGTACGTATTAGGCTACGCATGGTGGACTTATTGGCGAGATGAGAAAAGCTTCGGCCTACTCTACCCAAATGGTACTGAGAAGAGGGAGATAGTTAGCATACTTGATAGGCCATATCCAATGAGGAGTAGTGCGCCAATATATACCATGAGGTTCTATATCGATAAGAAGATCTTCATATGTATATTCAATGAGACCTCAGGTGATCTAATATCTTATATTAGGATCTCACCAAGGCACTATCCTGACTTCCCTAATGGATACGATATACTCTGTAATCAAACCGACTTCAAGTACGAGTGGAATGGCACTACCAATGTCTTAAAGATAATTGTAAAGAATCCTAAGGGCTTTACCGAAATAGTGATAAAGCCACATGGCGTTGAACTTCCTAAGGAAGAAGAGGTGACTAAACCTACCATAGGTGAGAGCAAAGGTAAACCCACGGGTGGTGAAGGTGTTGTAGAAGAGAAGGGAAGATCAACCGAATTACTTATATACGCAGCGATGGTAATTGCATTAATAGCATTCATAATAGCTTGGGCTGCTTCTTCATATAAGAAGGCTAAGGTGAAGGGGTGAGACTAAATGAAGTATGAAATAGTTCAAGGTCCTGCTTACTCACTCCTTAAGGTCGAGCTAAGATCAGGTGAATCCATAACGGCTGAGGCAGGAGCAATGGTTCTCTTTAAAGGAGATCTTGAGATAAAGACTCATACTGGAGGCATAACGAAGGCTATTCTCAGGAAGATATTTGGTGGTGAGACATTTTTCCTCAATACCTATATCGCTAAGGGCTATGCTGAGGTATGGTTTGCTCCAGGAGTTCCAGGCGACATAGCGTACATTCCCTTAAATGGTAAGAGCATAGTAGTGCAGGATAGTTCCTATCTAGCACACCATGGAGATGTCGATATAAGCGTGACCTGGCGTGGACTCAGAGGATTATTAGCCGAAGGGGAGTTAATATGGCTAAAACTAGAGGGGTACGGTGGCGTTTGGGTTAATTCATATGGTGGATTAATAGAACTCAAGCTATCTCCTGGTGAGAAGGTAACTATTGACAACTTCCACTTCGTGGCAATGGATGGTGATATGAAGTGGCGCATAAGGAAGTTCGGTGGCTGGAAGAGCTTCTTCTTTGGTGGCGAGGGCTTTGTAGTCGAAATCGAAGGTCCTGGTACTGTACTACTACAAACAAGGATACTTATGGCTCTTGCAAGAGCCCTTAAAAGGTATTTGCCTAGCGGTGAATCATCAGGTCATCTTCCCGGAAGGGGCTTTAGGATATCATTTGACATTTAGCAATTTTTCTAACTTGCCTTCTCATGTGATACATTAAAGTATTTTTCATCCATAAAGTCTTATTAGGTGCTCATATGAGTAGATGGCCTACATTAAGGGGGATAATACCTGCTACAGTATGTCCTATGAATGAGCGCTATGAAATAGATGAGGACTCCCTTGAGAATTATATAAAGTGGATTACTAAGTTCAGGATAGGGGGACTTGCTGTTAACGTGGATACTGGCGAAGGTCCCCATCTATTTCCTGAGGAGAGGGTTAAAGTACTTAAGATAGTCTCTGAGGTTGTTAAGGGTAAAGTCCCAATAATTGCAGGTCTTCCGGCAAGATTTACTGCTGAAGCCATTAAGTTAGCTAAGGAGGCAAAAGAGGCAGGTGCGGATGCTCTACTTGTATTCCCCATTCCTGCGTTCATAGGGGGAGATGCTTCTGAAGTCATATATAACTACCATAAGGCCATTGCAGAGGGAGCGGACATACCGCTAGTAGCATTTCAGCTACAGCCAGCTTTAGGCGGGGTTGAATACGATGAGCAGACATTAAGGTCATTACTATCCATAGAGCACGTAATCGCCCTTAAGGAGGCATCCTTTGATGCTAGGAAATTCTCAGATACCTTAAGGATATTAAGGAGCATACCCCGAAAAATATCCCTATTGACAGGAAATGATAATTTCATATTTGAATCCCTAGTCCTAGGGGCAGATGGTGCACTAATAGGGTTTGGCACTATAGGAACTGATCTCTTAGTGGAAATGTATGAACTAATACAGAAGAAGAGGTATGAAGAGGCTAAGGAAATAGCTGAACGCCTACAACCACTTGCCGATGTAATATTCTCACCTCCCGTTAGACGGTATAGGGCAAGGCTGAAAGAGGCGTTGGTCATGCTTGGCGTAATAGAGCATGCATATGTTAGGCCTCCTCTACTTCCAGTGACTAGTGAGGAGAGAGAAAGAATTCGAAAGGCACTAAAGGATGCAGGTATACTTTAGGGGGATGTAAGGGGTGGTGGATCTAAGCGTTGAAATAGCAGGCGTGGAGTTTAAGAATCCAGTGATAATAGCCGCTGGTACCCCTACGCTAAACGCTAGAAATATGATCAAGTGTATGAAATATGGAGCAGGCGGTGTAGTCGCCAAGACTGTAACGTACGCTAAAATCCATCAGGTACAGCCAAGGCCTAGATTTAAGGTGCTTCACCCTGAGGCAATAGATTCAGGCTTCTTCTCCCTCTACTCAGTTGAGCTAATGGCGCATCTCCCTCCTGAGAAATGGGTGAACGAGATAGCTAAGGCAAAGAAGGCAGCAAAACAATACGGCTCGATACTCATAGCTAGCATTGCTGGGAGGAACTTAGAGGAGTGGAGTAAGCTGGCATCATTAATGGAAGAAGCCGGTGCTGATATGATTGAAATAAACGTATCATGCCCTCATGTGGAGAAGGAAGAGGGAACTCTAATGGGTAAGGTCGCGGGATCGGATCCTAAGGTCTTAAAGGAGATAATAAAGGTGGTAAAGGAGAGCACTAGCCTTCCTGTAATCGGAAAGTTAACGCCTCAAGGAGCGAATCCGGTTGAGATGGGGAAGATTGCTGAGGATGCAGGTATAGATGCATTAGTTGCTACCGCTAGATTTCAGGGCATAGTATTAGACGTAGAGACTATGAGGCCAATAATGTGGGGTGGAGCTGGAGGTTATGGTGGGCCATGGATGGTTCCAATAAGCTGCAATTGGGTCTATAGACTTGTTGAAGCTGGGATAAAGGTTCCTATAATAGGATCCGGTGGCATCATGAATTATGAGGATGCGTTAAGGTTTATCCTATTAGGTGCTAAAGCCATACAGATATGCACGGCAGTCATAGTAAAGGGATACGAGGTTATTAAGGAGATCGTAGAGGGCATTGAGAATTGGTTAAGATCTAAGGGTTACTCCTCGATAAATGAGGTAGTAGGTAGGGCTGTTCCAAACGTCCTTCCATTGGAGAAATTGGATAGGGAGTCAATATATAAATCGTACGTAGATCAGAGTAGGTGTACTGCATGTGGTCGTTGCGTCTCAATATGCCCCTATAACGCGATAACGCTTGAGGATAAGCGAGCTAAGGTAATAGAGGATCTATGTGAGGGATGTGGTCTCTGTGTATCGCTCTGTCCAGTAAACGCAATAAGGCTATTAAAGATATCCTAAGTGGGGTATAGCCTATGGTTAGGTTTTCCATATGTAATGAAATGTTCCAAGGGTGGCCCTTAGAGAAGGTGTTCTCATACGTATCCGAGCTTGGATACCATGGAGTAGAGATAGCTCCCTTCACGCTTGCCGATTCCGTTACTGAGATAAGTAAGAGGCAGAGGGAGGAAATACTTGAGCAAGCTAAAAGTTATGGAATAGATATCGTAGGTATTCACTGGATCCTGGTAAAGCCAGAAGGGCTTCACATAACACACCCAGATCCGGATATAAGGAGGAGGACTGAGGAGTATATTAAGAGGTTGGTGGAGTTCTGTGGTGACCTTGAGGCTAGGATAATAGTCTTCGGTTCGCCTAAACAGAGGAACGTCCTACCAGGTATTAGTTACGAGCGAGCATGGAATTATGCCAAGGAGATATTCCGTAGGTGTAGCGAGTACGCTGAGGACTATGGTGTCATTATATGTATAGAGCCCCTCTCAAGGGATCAGACAAACTTCATAAATAACGCTGAGGAGGCGATCAAGTTAATAGAGGACGTGAATCACCCGAACTTTAGATTAATACTTGACGTGCGTAGCATGAGTAAGGAGGAAAGGTCAATCCCCGATACCATAAGGAGATCGCGAAAATACCTAGCTCATTTCCATGCTAATGACGATAATGGATTAGGGCCAGGGTTTGGTAGCGTCGACTGGTATGCTGTCGCAAGAGCGTTAAAGGAGATAAATTATAATGGCTATGCCTCAGTGGAGGTATTCGACTTCTCTCTCGGCGCAGAGTATATTGCCTCAAAGAGTTTAGAGAATTTACGGAAATTCTTCAGTTTAAAGGAAGGAGAATAAAACATCTATTCTGATATTTCTTCTAATGTCTTTCCCTTAGTCTCTATTCCTAAAGTGGCTATTGCTATCGCTGAAATTAGGTGTACTATCATGAAGGTGAGGAATATAGGATAGACGTTCCCTTTAGTTATATCAAGCAGTGCTCCCACTAAGTAAGGTCCTATTATCCCCCCTATTCGACCAATGCTATTAGCAGTTCCCGCTCCAGTTCCTCGAATCCTAGTTGGATATAATTCTGGCGTATATGCATACGTAGCTCCCCATGCGCCTAGATTGAAGAATGATATCATTCCTCCCCATATTAGTACCTCTACATCGCTTTTAGCCATCGCGAATAGGATGCTTCCCACTCCAGCTAGTGTCATGTATAATGTAAGTATTGGCTTCCTCCCAATCTTGTCTATTAGTATTGCTCCACTCCAGTATCCGGGTATCTGCGCTAAGGTTATCAATATCGTGTAATTTAATGTCTTTACTAGGGACAATCCCCTTTCGTAAAGGATATTTGGTAGCCATAGGAAAATTCCCCAATACGCTAAGACAATGCAGAACCAATGTATCCATAGCATTGCAGTCCTCTTCCTATACCTTCTTGAGAATAGCTCCTCTATACCAATTTTCCTGACTTCCTCTCTTCTACCGGCTATCTCTACATCTGCTATTGTCAAGCCAAATCTAGTTATCACCTTATTTATCTCATCTTCCCTTCCCTTCTCCCATAAGTATCTTAAGGATTCTGGAACAAAGTATGCCATTGGTGGCAATGCAATTAATGCGAGGGCTGCCGTCGTGAATACCTGTCGCCAGCCATATGTTGGGGCTATGACCCTACCTAGATATACTGCTAATAACCATCCGAAAGCCCATGTGCTCTCAAGGAATGCTACAAACCTCCCCCTATACCTAGCAGGTATATATTCTGAAAGCAAAGTGCTTGCAACTACCATGTATCCCGATGAACCAATTCCAGCTATGAGCCTTAGTAAGCCAAGCTGACTTGGCGTCTCGGATAAGGACGCTAATGCAGTTGGTATGGAATATAGTAGCAATGCTATGATTGCTGCTCCCTTACGCCCTATTTTATCTGCTAAATACCCAATTGTAATTCCGCCAAGTAGCATTCCTATTAGCCAGCAACTCAATAGCACGCCCATTTGTGCAGCGCTGAGGTTCCACTCACTTCTTATTAGTGGTGTGGTTGTTGAAATTAGTCCAGCACATGTAGCATCGAAGGCCCATCCAAGTCCTAGTACTATCAGCAATATGTAATGAAATCTCCTCAAAGTTGCCTTCTCTAAGTGCTTACTCATGATATAAACCCATTAATATGGATCACGCCTTAAAATTGAAAAGAGATGCGATAGAGGCATTTATGAAAAATAGCGATTGTTACTTAGGCAATAATTGCCGAGGGTGATTACTGATGCGTTTCCTACTCTATACTGACATTCCATCAAAGAACGTCATAGATAGGCTTAAGAAGGTAATGGAATCTTACGATATCTCGTATGATCTAGTGATATCTGGCAAGTCCTCCTTACAAACTAAGGAGATGGAGTACGATATCATAATGGTTATAGGCAGTGATAAGACAATGCTTAAGGCGATACATGAGCTAAACTCATTTGAAGTTCCCTTCTTAGGCGTAAGCAAGGAGAACAGCGTGAGTTTCCTAATGGAAGTCCCCTTAGAGAAACTTAATGCGGCTTTAGGTCAAATCGAAAGGGAGGAATTTCATATAGATGAATGTAACCTATTACAAGCAAATCTAGATGAAGGAAGACTCATCGCACTAAACGAGATAGGAATTTTTCCTAGTAGGAGCGCTACTTTAATGAAGTATGATCTCTGGATAGATGGAGAATACGTATGGAGAGATATCGCTGATGGCATTATAATTTCGACACCAATAGGATCGACTGCTTACTCGATGTCTGCAGGAGGACCTATGGTAATGACGAATGCTCCAGTATTTGTAGTAACCCCTGTGAACTCTTTGGATCTTACGAGAAGACCTTTAGTAATCTCAAATAACTCCACAGTTGAGATATGCGAGCTCTCCAGCAGATGTGAGGTGGAGGTCATAGCTGATGGAATAGAGAGACTTCCCATCAAGAAGGATATCATCTTAATGAAAGCTGATGCTAACATAAAGTTCATAAGATTAGAGAAAGGCTTCCAAGCATATACCAGGCTTTTGAAAAAGATAAAGCTAGCAAAGGAATTAATGAAGATGCCACCAAGCGCGAAGTTAGTAATGAAAGTCCTTGAATATGAAGGTCCCCTTACCCAGAAGGATATCATTAAGAAGACGCTATTACCTCCCAGAACTGTACGGTATGCCTTATCTCTACTAATGAAAAAGGGCCTTGTCAAAAAGGTTCCTAACTTAAGGGACGCAAGGCAGAGCCTTTACTACATTAAGGTGTAATCCTCTTTATTCCATTGTCTACTATAGATAATGGAATTGTTTTTAGAAGATGCGAATTCCTTTCTGCAGGTTCTCCCATATAGGATAAGCTCCAGCTAGTAATTAACCTCTCCCTTTAACTTATAGACAATACCATAGGCTAATAATCAGCATTTTGGTTCAAACCACGTGGGGCCTCTAGTTCCTTGCAACCTACTTAAGGAGGAAATCTTTATATATCTTTAATGTCACGGATAAGGAAAGAGATCCTAAAAAGGAGGAGGATAGTCTAAGTGAGTAGTAATGGGTTAGTCGTGGTAACATACTATACCGATGAATATGATGAATCTCGGAAAATACGTCCCTTAATAGAAGGGCTTTTACTAAAAGATGAAGAGATTCTCGCTATAGTTAGGAGTGACGTGACGCATTACGGAACATACGGCAATGAATACCTCATACTCACAAGTAAACGCATATTAGTAGTCGCTTCGGATGGTTCACTTTTAAGAAAAATCCCACTTAGTGAAGTGAAATCAGCAAGCATACGTCCTTACCTAGGTGTATGTGCGCTAGTCCTTGAGACAAAGGAGGGTCCTAAAACCGTAATAGTGTATAGTAAAAGGAGGAAGAGTGCCTTTGAGAAAGTAGTTACTTTAATAAACGACATAGTCCTCCTGAAGATACCTGTATCGGAACTGAAGTCCAATTTAAGGCAGTACTTACGCATAATAGAGCGTCCTGCTAAGCGCTCGGTGTTCATTAAAATCCTACGTATGGCCAAACCTGTAGCCCCACTAATAGCGCTTACGCTCTTCCTATCGGTATTAACCTCTCTAATAAGCCTATTACCACCTTATCTCATGAAAATACTGATAGATGAAGTGCTAATACCTCGTACCAATATAGACCTGTTAGGCAAGATAGTAATAGCCCTTCTAGCCATATATGGTTCGACGAGCCTCCTTAACATACTCCGTGGATATACTCAATTGAAGCTCAATCAAAAGCTCACCTTTAGGCTTAGATCGTTGGTCTACTCAAAGCTTCAATTACTCTCCTTAGACTTCTATGATAAGTACTCCTATGGCGACCTCTACTCAAGAGTAATGGATGATATCA
>QMSL01000052.1 GCA_003649665.1 Thermoprotei archaeon
ATTGTTCCTGGAGATGGACTTAAAGTTCTTGGATCCTCTGCATATATCCTTGCCTCTATTGCATGACCCCTAATCTCTACTTCGTTCTGAGATAGATTGAGTTTGTAACCAGCGGCGATGTACAGTTGCTCCTTTACTATATCCACTCCAGTTATCGCCTCGGTTATTGGATGCTCTACTTGAATTCTGGCATTTAACTCTATGAAATAGAACTTATCCTCACTAGGGACATAGATAAACTCAACGGTGCCAGCATTTACGTAGTTCACTAGTCGCGCTATCCTTAAGGCTATACTAGTAACTCTCTTTCTCTTTTCGTCATCAAGAATGGGAGATGGTGCTTCCTCAAGAACCTTTTGAAAGCGTCTTTGCATAGAGCATTCCCTTTCAAATAGATGAATAACGTTATTATGATTATCTGCTAATATCTGTACTTCTATGTGCTTGGCTTCGGGGTAGTATTTTTCAATATATAGGTTTCTTTTCCCAAACGCGACATCGGATAGCCTTGCAGCCAGCATGAAAGATTTCTTTAGCTCATCAGCATTATGACAAACGAACATTCCAATGCCTCCACCTCCAAATCTAGGCTTGAGTATCACTGGATATCCTAAGTTCTCTGCAGTTTCCAAGGCTTCGTCGACAGTCTCTATTTCCTTAAAAGGACCAGGTACTACTGGTATTCCATGGTTTCCAAGAAAAGCTTTAAAGGCTAATTTATCGCTTACAATCTCGTGAATTTTTGAAGGGGGGCCTATGAAAACTAAGCCTTCCTCAGTCACTCGCTCAGCAAATTCCTTGCTCTGAGCAAGAAATCCATATCCAGGATGTATTGCCTCGGCACCACAATCCTTGGCTATTTTAACTATCTTCTCTATGTTCAAATAGCTTAGCTTTGGATCAGGAGGACCTACTCTATATGCTTCATCCGCCATTAAGACATGAAGAGAGTCCTTATCAGCGTCCGAGAATATCGCTACAGAGCGTATTCCAAGTTCTTTCAGCGCTCGAATGATACGAACAGCGATTTCACCCCTGTTTGCTACGAGTACTTTTCTAAATGGTACCTTTTGTGTAATTGGCATATAAATTCCTAAAAGTAAGGGAATAGAGAAATTAAATAAAACTTTCCTATATCGAAGAAGTTATGAAGTCATTCTAGAAAACTCACATCTATGGAGGACCTTTTTTAGGTGGGAGGTAATATCGGGGCAATTTATCCCCATTATAAGTTACTAAGGTAAAAGATATATAAAGCTTTTGTTTACCAATGGGTCATATAACCAAAGGCGCAATTATTTAATGTCTTTAAATAATGTTTCAAGGCAATTTACTTTCATAAAATGACTATAACTCATTTACATTAGTAAATATGAAATTAGTCATTTGAAAACGTTTCTAATGAAACGTTTATTTAAAGATAAGAGCGCTCATTGTAGATCCTATAACAGATAGTATAATGATTAAAAATATTATGGGAATTAATGAGATAATAATTGAGAATGACAAGAATATCGTATATGGAAGTAACGCTAATAAGAGAGACAACGAGAAAAGTTTAAACAACAGGATTATCATGATTAAAAGGGAGGATGTAACTATACCAAATTTAATGCCAATGGAGAGACCATGTATAACACCCTTGTTAAGGAGGGCACCTAAAATAAAGGAAAAAGCTAAGGGAGAAAGCCACGTAATACGTAGGAAAAGTAGTGTTAAAAACGCAAAAGTTAGCATTAAGGCGAATTCCTTTAAGCTCATGAACATTCCTAAGCTACTCAGTACTTATAAGTTCAACTCTAATCTTATCGCCGCTCTTAACCTTAGAGAAAACGGTTGGATCACCGATTATCTTGCCTAATACGTTTACTGGGCTTGCGGGTCTTATCTCATCGGGCGTTCTACTTGCGGGAGTCGGACCCCAGAAAATGCATAAACTATCCCCTGGAGGCCAATACGCAACAGTCCCCTTCTCCACAACATCTTTAGCGTTCTCTTCAGAGACCTCTACTGGAGTTTCGAAATAAATTTCATCGCCCCATCTATATGCAGTAGACTCAAATGGCAACGCTTCAATTAGCGCCTTAAAAGTCTTTGGACTATATTCGTCAGTTATCTCGGCTTCAACAGGACCTGTAGCCTTCGTTATAAACCTAATTCTAGCCTTCACTTTAACCACCAATAGCTACCTTATAAAAGCAAACGATATAAACGTAGTGTATCATATGTACAAGCACTACTCAATGAATTACTTAACACTCGGCCTCTAGTCTAATCATCATTCTTCCTCACAAGTCAGTGCTCGTGCCCTTCCTCATCGTGGAAATGATCGCACGTTCGGATTCTAACATTATTGTAGCGTGTTAGGATTAATAAGCATAGCGCACTTATCATAAGGGAAAGAACAAAACATTTATCTTGGTGACTATAGTGCCTGTTCATGTTTTCTATAAACATAAAAATAAACGCAAAACTGGCGAAGTCTTATATATTTCACAAAATAGAGATTAAAACATAGTTAGGGAGCAAAAATGGGAAGTGAGCAGCTCAGAAATAGCGTACGTAAGTGTAGTAACTATAATCAAATTCTTGTGATGCTCTTATCAATGACCATCATAAGCTTAAGTTATCAAGGCATTGCAAGCTCTACTATAGACGTAGACAATCTTCTTATCAAATTTAAGACATCACCTAAAGGCATAAGATTCCTCACTAGCGACGGTAAGAAGTTCATCTTTAACCATACCAGGATAAAGTCAGCAGCCATTGAAGTATATTACATACCTATTAACTCCACCCATATAAAAGCCCTTGTAAATATAACAGGCATATACATCTATGATACTATGCATCATGAGGAGATGGATAGCGTTCTCTCAGGAAGAAAGACGATAACCATTGAAAGGGGCTCATTAGAGGAAAAGGGACGATACTCGTTTACTTTAACGTTCATCATTCATATTAGCAGTAATTATGCATGGCTTAACGGTGAGTTCATTGGTTTCTTCCCATTCTACATATTCCCTACAATAGGCTACAAGAATGCAACTAGGATTATAAGACATTTATATATGGGCAATCGTTTAGAGCTACATACTATAGGCGAGGGAGAAGCATTTATTAAAAAGACTCACTTAGAGTTGGGAAATGGTAGTGAAATTGTCATTCCAACCCTCTGGATTTATAATGACTATTGTAGTATCGAGTTTGTGTATCACTATCCGATATGTGTTAAATGCCTTCTACCTCTTGATAATAACACGTATGTGTACTTTGATTTACGGATAGATGATGATTACATACCTATTATTCTTAAAATTAACGATTACCCTGTAAAGGACGTGTACACCTATGTTGACTATCCTCGTCTTATAATGGTTTTAGTTATCCTAGGCGGTATCGTCGTTGGAATAATGTTGTTAATGAGATATATTAGAGGGGGGCGTATATAGTGGTTAAGAGATTATGTATCCTAATATTGGCTTTGATAACGGTAACGTCTATTATCTTATCGAACTATACGACTTCATTTCTTGAAAGAAGACCTGTTGTAGTTCTCTGCCTATCTAATAGCTATAGGGGACACCCCCGTCACATATTGGTTACAGTAGGTGATGTTATAGTTGAGATATACGTAGATAGGGGAGATATATATTATGCACACGTAATAGCTGTCATCGGTTATTATGAGACTGAGATTCATAAGTGGACATCTCTTAGTTTATACGAGAAGTCTATCGTATCAGAAGGAGGGGGATTAATCAGTGGGTATCGTTTTAGGCGTAAGGCTAGTGATGTCCAATGGGACATTATATATCTTAATGCTACGGGCACTCATCTATTAATGATTACACCCTATGTGATGTATGAGATTGAGCAATATTCGTTAATTAGATCGAAAATCCATATGGATCTCCACTGCGGTATTTTTTACTACAAGGTGATGGGAGAGGAATGATATTATGAGATGGCACTTTCCCCTTCTCTTATTAATGGTCATCTTTTCTTTAGTGTCTCTCACTAATTTATCACGCGAATCCTTAGCAGAGAGTTCTCTTTATGAGCTTAATGGCGTTATAAAGGTAGTTGATGAGGAAAAGTATCATTATTACATAATTAATGCAACCATAAATCTGAGATTAGCAGTAATAAACACTACTCATGTTAAGGTTTACGTAAACATAACGGGATTCCTCCATCAGGCTGGGAGATTAATAAGGAATCAGACGATATTGATCTTCGTCGTTAATACTAAGAATAACCATGCATGGTTTAATGGTATGTTTATAGGCTTCTTCCCCTTGTACATATTTCCAGCAATAGGCTACGCTAATGCGTCTGATTTTTCTTTCATATTCCTTGGGAAACCTTTATCTTTGATAACATGTGAGGGTAAGCCTGTTCCTGTACATTGTCATCTAATGTTAAGTAATGGTACTAAAGTCAGTATAGTCTCGCTCGTACTCGAGAATAAGTACTGTAAAGTAGCCTTTGTATATCATTACCCGATATATGCAGCCTTTCGCCTTCCCTTAGGGGGTGGTAAATATCTGTACATAACTGCATGTGTTTCAGGGAAGTACATTCGCCATATCCTTGATATAAATGATTATCCAGAGAATATCGTAGCCAAACGGCCCTTACTAAATATATTTGTCATATTAGTGTTACTTGTTATAGTATGTTCCATTATTATATGGAGGATAATAAGAGGGAGGAGAATATAGATATGGGAATTACTAGGCGGCTTCCGTTTAAGGAAATTTGGCTCTCATTATTATCGTTCATAATAATAGTAGTAGATATGACTACACCTATACTATTAGCATCCTCGTTCTTTTATGTAATACCTTCAGGTGGAGGTATAATCTCTAGAAGAATCACTACTATCCCAGTTTCACAATATAAGCAGTTATATAAGGAGGTTATTCAAGAGGCTTACAGGATAGCGGAGAATGTGGTCTTACTAAATAGAACTGTTGTTCTTAATAGACTTATGAAGTTCTTCAATACCCTAACTTTTGCCCATTATGTTCTGATAGGCATATTTACTGTAATAGCCATAGCTCGGCCTCTTGAGTACAAGTATTTCTTCTTAGAGGTACTTTCAAGGGGTAGTAGGCTAAAGGTCTTTGCGGAGAGATGGTCATTGTTATTGTTGCTTTCAGTATTCTCCTCGACACTTACTTCACTTACGGTAGCCTCGATATATTACGTTAATAGTGCGTTCCCCTCGTTCTTAGAGTGCTACCATTACGCATTTATGCCACTAACTCTTACAAGCGTCTCTGCACTATCATTAGCTACTTTTGTATCTACGTTAACTAAGAGAATGTCTGATAGCCTACTATTGTTCCTAGCAATTTCAGTCCTAATTATATTAATAGGATCAGCATACGAAAAGGTAGCTAGCATAATCTTAACGGCCTTAGCTCTTTATAAGAATATAGGTTTTCTGGAGTATGTACTCTTCATGATATTGGTTAATCTAGTAAATGTGATCAGGGTGGTGAGCCTTGAGTATTAAGTCTAAGTTTCTGGTAAGGTTAATAGCATTGGCCGTAATGGCAGCACTAGAGGCTATGATAATAGTAAGAGGATATATTTTAACGGATATAACCCGAATCAAGATATCGACGGAGTTATATCCATATGATTTTACTTATGAGTGTATTGTCGTCGTGAATAAAGGTAGGGGCACTTATATCGTAAATATAGTTCCTAATACTACAATTAGCTTAACGATCCTTTATCCATACCATGGTCAGATCAGTATCCTTAAGCTAGATGATATAACTAAGCGTAAAGTGATTAGCATATATAGTGAGGGGCCTATCGTGATACACATTGCCGCATTCGCAAGAGCTTATCAGGCAGATCTGGGTATAATCGAGGTGAAAAGACATTGATTGTGAAAAGCGTAGTCTTAGAGAATGTGGTAAAGAGGTATCCGGGATTTGAGCTTAATATTAACAGACTAGAGCTTGTAAGGGGACTTAATCTAATAATCGGTCCTAATGGTAGTGGTAAGAGTACGTTACTTAAGCTTATTGCTGGTTTCATTAAACCAAATAAGGGAGCTATAAGGATAATCACAAGCAAGGGAGAGATACCTACAGGACAAGCTTACAAGATTATAAGCTATGTAGCAGAGGACGTTTCATTTCCTAACATGAAAGTACATGAGATATTATCGGCATTTGCTACGGACGAAGAGCATCTTAAGGATGTTATTGAATTGCTTGAACTAGGAAGTTTCCTTAATAGAAGATATTTGGAGCTCTCAGCTGGATACAGGAAGAGAGTACAAATTGCTATAGCCCTTCTAAAGAAGGCTCAAGTACTTTTACTAGACGAACCATTTAGCAATCTAGATATAATTATGATAGCCCCTCTGCGAAATATAATTAAGAAGTTAAGTAAGGAGAGGTTGGTCGTAGTTACTAGTCATATAGATTTAGGCGTTATCCCGGACAATCTAGTTATACTTAATCAAGGCGTAGTAGTGTACTCTGGTGAACCAAGTGCCATAATTCATCCTAGGTATACGCTTACTGCTAGAATCGGTAATGATATAAGGAAGGTAACACTAGAGGAACTAAATGATCTAATTAAGGATAAGAACATAACTATAGAGAGAATAGAAGCTAGAGATCTTTTCGTAGTTCTGAGAAATCTTTTGAGAAGTAAGAAAGTATGAGTTAGAATCTCATGATTTATGATCAACACCATTCTTATGTAGGCGATTTAACAGTCATGAGCAAAACGTAGTATTTCGTTAAATGCTTTCGTTAGCTTATCTCCATACTTCTTGACTATTATTTTGCCTTTAGCGTAATGCTTAGGTATTTCTGCATCGTATGGTATATACACGATATTATCGAGTTTGCATCCTTTAATAAAGGAGCTAAGCTCCTCGTAAGCGCCACCTCTAATTCCATATTTATTTACTACCATGATTATCTCCTTATCCTTAAGGTCTTTGAGTAATCTAAGCATTCTCTTTAGATCATGTATCCCAAGAGTCGTTGGTTCTGTGACTAGTATTATCTTATTGGATAGACTTAATGCTCTATATATGCCGCTTGATGTGCCGGGCGGCGTATCTATCACTACATATTCATACTGATATTCTTTTGCTCTCTCCATTGAGTGGGATAGTGTCTCCAGCATTACTTTTATTGACGCTCTTTGTCCTACCTTTAATTCACCGACGATTAAGTAAATGTTGTCCTTCCGTCCTTCGTAGATGTATCCTATTTCATCCTTACCCTCTAAAATTGCCTGCTCGGGACAGACATAGTAACATAGAGCACATCCTTCACATAAGGAGGGGATGTAGAGTATGTCGTTCTTTTTTGGTATGAGAATTAGCGCGTGCGTTGGACAGGTAGCAGTACATTTTCCGCATAATGTACACTTTTCCTTGTCTATTATCGGCTTGAATCTAACAATGCTCCTTGTCTTGGTTAAATGAACGTTGAAGAATGTATAAGTACAAGGATTGTCAACATCTATATCGACTAACATGGTCTTCTTCTTCCTTGAGAGAAGCCATGCTAAGTTTGTGGCAACTAATGTCTTCCCAGTCCCGCCTTTGCCGCCAGTTACGGAGATTATCTTCATATGATTTCCTCCAGTATCACTTTGAATATTTTCCTTAACTCCCAAGCTATCTCGCTTTCCGGCTTAAATTTAAGAAGTGGTACCATCGATGTATATGCCTCTATAACACTATCATTGTATGCTATTCTGCCAAGGATATCTACATCTATGCTCTTCTCTATCTCCCTGGCAAAAGATGGATTTATGTCGTATTTGTTAAGTATAGCATAAGTACGTACGTCAAGCGATTTAGCTACTTCAAGCAATCTAAATGCACCCTTTAGCGACTGTGGAGTTGGCTCTATCACTATTATGAGAACATCTACGCCTACTATACTAGATATTACAGGACAACCTATTCCTGGTGCAGAATCTATGTCGATAAAATCACATTGCATGGTACGAGCTCTTTTCCTAAGCTCATATACCAACCTTCCGCTATTCTCACCACCTAGTTCAAGTTCACCCATGACTACAGGAATGTCCTCTTTAGATAATGCAATTATTAGATCCCCAGTTTTCACTTCTTCGAATGATATGGCCTTTACGGGACATACTATAGCACATGTACCAAGCCCCTCACAAAGTTCATGAAGGACTATAGGGCCATTCTCTCCCTTGAGTAGGGCATTGAACTTACATGCTTCAATACAGCGCCAGCATTTTATGCACTTATTATAGTCAACCTTAGGAAGTTGAGAGCCATAGAAACTAGATGATTCAATTACCTTCTTTATTCCACCTAAGGCAAGGACTAAATCAGGAGCTTCAACATCAGCATCTACTGCGACTACTTTCATTCCCTGATCATGAAGGAAAAAGGATAAGTTAGATGCTATGAAAGTCTTTCCCGTACCTCCCTTTCCACTAGCTATGGCTATCTCCTTTGTCATACCATGATCCCAAGCTTCCTCAATGCATATATCACAGGCGTTCCAGGAGGTACAAGTTCAATGCGAACACCAGCTTGCTGTAATATCATGCCTAGGTTAGGACCTACGTGAGGGCCTATTACAACTGAAGTACCTATACTTAACAACCATTGACCAAGTCCTGAACCAGCTCCTCTAGGAACTTG
>QMSL01000053.1 GCA_003649665.1 Thermoprotei archaeon
ATAAAGGCATTATTTACAGATAAGGCTAAGCCCGAGGAATTAGCATACATGGCAGGAGTTATGGGAAGACCCCTCTTTTGGCATGCAGGTCTTCTCGTATTTCTAGCGAACTTCTTCTTGGATTCTGCTACGTTAACACGAAGATTTCTAAAGGAGAGGACATTATATATAGAACACGTCATATTTGCTCACATGCCTGAGTATAAGGATACAATTCGCGTAATTAAGGAGACTTTAACATATAATGTTCCAGTAATCAAGGCATGTGGCGTCATTAGGAGGATATGTGAAGCGTTAAGGAGTAGTTCTATTAGATAAATTAATTTGGGTGCTCTCAAAAGTTAGAGGTGAGAATGAACATAAGGATTAAGTTAAAGGGAGGATCTATAACAGATTATCAGGATGTAATGAAGATAGCTGACTTTGTAGGCTGTTCTGAGGATGGATCCCATGTATTCACACTAAATCTTTTAAAATGCGCACGTATTCCCCTGGATGAACTTGATGAGATACTATCAAGACTTGGCGTTCACCTACCGGATTATATTTACGAGAAAATAGCATCACTTAGGGATTATGATGTAAGAATTTCGATAAAAGGCAGTGATCTCTTAATTGAGGCAGTGGAAATAGGAGAGCTAGAATTTTTAGTAAAAGAAGGATATGCCATACTAGAGGGGAATACACTAACGTATAGAGCTCCTCCATACAGATTATGGGATTTAGTGAAAACTCTAGAGGAGAAGGGCTTTAAGGTAAAGGTGGATATAGACCTGAGCTTAAGTATAGGAATGACCATAAGGGAGAGATTCACATTAAGAGATTATCAGAAAAGAGCTTATGAGGCATGGAGTAAGTACGGTCGAGGAGTAATAGTACTCCCTGTAGGAAGTGGAAAGACGTTTATAGCATTGAAAGCAATAGCTGATTTAAAGCTTAAGACGCTAGTATTAGTTCCAACAATAGATCTACTAAATCAATGGGCTGATAACATAAGCAAGTGGCTGGATATACCTAAAGGACAAATAGGGATATTTGGTGGAGGCAAGAAGGAGATAAAGGACATAACTGTAATGACTTATGACTCAGCATATATTAACGCTGAGATGGTGGGTAAGAAGTTCGGACTTATAATAGCTGATGAATGCCATCATGCAGTAAGTCAGAGCTTCAGAAGAATATTCATGATGTCCATAGCTAAATATAGATTAGGGCTTACTGCAACACCCTTCAGAAGTGATGGATTGCACAAACTCTATGATGAAATAATAGGGCCTATAGTCTATCAAGTAGAGATGGAGGAGCTTCAAAAGAGAGGATACTTAGCCGAACACGTTGAGAAGAGGATTTATGTCTCGCTTACACCAGAGGAGAAAAAGGAATATGAAAGACTTATGAACATTTACCTTAAGTATTGTAATGAGGTATTACCGCACATAGAAGACCCAAGGGAGAGGTTTAAGGAAGTCCTTAAGCTATGCATAAAAGATCCTAAGGCTAGAGAGGCGATAAGGGCAAGGCATAAAGCTAGACAGATAGCATTAAGCGCCGAAAAGAAGATAAAAATAGTCGAGGAACTCCTCAAGAAATTTGCGAATGAGAAGGTTATAATATTCTCGAGGTATACGGATATAGTTAGGGAAATCTCAAGGCGCTTTTTCATACCGAAAATCCTACATGATACACCAAAGGATGAAAGAGATCTCATATTGAGGTATTTCAAGGAGGGGAAAATAACAAAAATAGCAACAGCTATGGCATTAGATGAGGGGGTTGATGTACCTGATGCAACAGTAGCAATAGTCATAAGCGGCACAGGAAGCAATAGGGAATACATACAGAGGCTCGGGAGGATATTAAGGCCGAAGGACAAAAAGGCAATTCTCATAGAGCTCATTACTAGGCATACGATAGATCACTCATTAGCTTATAGAAGACGGAGACTAGAGCTCTTTGAGGTGTGGGAATGAGCTTTGGGAGAAAGAACTTAATACTTAGGAGAATTGGACGCTTCTACATTCCATTCTATCTAGGCGATGAGCATGAGGATCTAATAAAGGAAATTATAGGTATTTATGAGGACTGTATTGGAAAGCCACTACGAACTCTTGATAAGGAACTAATAATACAGATCATAGGTAATGAAAAGCTTGCAAGAGGTCTGATTCACGTAATGAGGTACTTCTATAGGCCTAAAAGACCAAAGGAGACTACGATAAGTCCGAAGAGATTACGAATTAAAGTATTTGAGTTAGCTAACAAGCTTTACAATGGTTTTGTTCCCTCAGATAGAAGGAAGGAATTCATCGAGATTATTAAGAAGGAGTTGGGCATAGAGGATGAACTTGACTTATGGGCAGATGAGGAGGAAGAATTGCTACTATATAGAGAGCGCGAGGTTAGGCCTGAGGATATAATTAAGGCATATAATTTTGAAGTAATTGACACAATATTTACTTATGCTAGCGAAGTCATGTTAAAGTACAGAGGATTATCGGTTCCTAAGGGATATATAGCTAAACTAATTGCAAGATATGCGAAGATGAAGGGCCTTCTTTACGATATGAAGATTGAAGACGGAGTACTCATTACTAAAGTATATGGGCCTATTGAAGTATTTGGGAAGCCAACTAAATATGGTGAAGGGATAAGTGACGTCATGTTTAGAGTTTTAGTTGAATTAAAGGATGAACCAATGTGGGAAGTATGGGCAAGGGTACATTTTAAGAGGGCTGTATTAAACGTGTTAGTGCTTTCAGGAAATGAAGTACCATTGATTGATATGCACAGAGAACCGTGTAGTAACGTATATGATAGCTCTCTTGAAAGGAGGATAGAGAATGCTCTTAAGAGTATAGGCTTTCATGTAGTAAGGGAGCCAGAGCCAATAATACTAAGTAGTTCCATCATGGTACCTGATTTCATAATAGAGAAAGACGGGAGGAAAGCATATTTAGAGGTAGCAGGCTACTGGAGAGATAAATACGCGGAAAGAAAGGCAAGCAAATTGATACAATTAGCCAGACTATTACCAAGAATCCCATTAATAGTCCTTGCTGAAGAGAAACTAAGAAGGTATTTACCAGAGATAAGCAAAATACCAATCATTTATTACAGAAGTCAGGGCAGTAAGGTAATAATACCATACGGTAAATTGATGCTTGCATTTAAAGAAGTCTCCTCCTATGAGTTGACTTCCTCCTCCTAAGAAGAGTTGCCTCAAGCTCAAGCAACCTTATATAGTATTCATCCTCTTCTTCTGGAGTTTCTACGTTCATGCAAGCCAATTGCTCAGAGGGATATAACTTATAAAGAATGTCACGTATTACGTTAAGTGATGTAGCTAGCTCATATATTGGATCGTATATATTTCTTAACTTTTCGGGAAAAGAGCTCATAATTGATTTCAGTTCAAGGATATCGTCGACTAGGGACTTTATGAGATCCCAAGTATAGTAGTCTATGGAGAGACCAAGAGTGTGCCATCGTTTTGTCCCGGCCCTAGAGATCACCTTATATAGGTACACCTTATCACCTGATATCTTTACGCCAAGAGAGAAACCGGGTCTACCGCCATATAATTTGTGCCTTATATAGCTGACTAGCTCTGGAGAGCCTAATTCATGAAGTATTTCAAAAAGACGATTCTTCAGTTCCTCAAGTCTTGCCTTTATCTTCTCAAAGGACTCTCTGTAGGTCTTATACTCTCTTAGGAGGACATCTACGAGTTTATTGACATCCAATTTTATCTCTGCTATGGAATCTCCTATGATCACTTTTACCTTACCATCCTCTACTATCACCTGTTCATTACTTAGAACCTCCTTAAGGTTTTCGACAAACCTTTGTACAATAGTGACGCTCATATGATTTCATTCTAACCCTTGGGAATAGGGTATATTAAGATAACGTTTACCAATAAATGGTAGAACTGGGACAGTACCACAACTAGGGTTATAACATGACTAAAAACGATCCAAAGATATATTAAAAAGCGTTTAGAATAGGGTGAACGATTAGAATGAGAAGGTAGTTGTCGTTTAATAGAGTAGCTAGAAATGATGAATAAAGTCTATTTAAATGCCCTTATGATTGTAGGGATTCCTCATGAGATTCCGTAGAGGAGGACTCCTCCTTGACTTCCTCCTTCGACTCTTCAGTAGATATCTCCTTTATTAGTTCGGCATAGCTACTGAGGGGAGCTCCCGTCAACCTATCAACTAAGATGTTATATACTTCGACATCATCGAGTTTTCTAAGGAGGATGAATTGATCAGATGCGCCACAGTTGAGGCATGAAAACGTTACTAGGTACGTACCATCTTTCTGCCTTTCCACGGAGAACTTAACCCTTTCACTTGCCTCGCATAGAGGACAGGAGTATTTCGCTAACTTCAGTTTCTGCTTAGCTTTAAACCTCTTATATTCCATTACCCTTCTATAGAATTGACGTAAGCGTCCTCTTCTTCTACGTCCCATGAGGAATCCCTACGATATATTATACCCTTAGGATATACTTAAATCTTCCACGTCCTGTAATTATCTTCATGGAGATGGAAAAGGAAATAGAGTTTACATGGGAAGACATCATAAAGCTCTGCAATATTATTGCAGAACGTATTAGTAAAGAATATGGAACAGTAGATCTAGTCGTCGGTATTCTTAGATCGGGCGCAATTCCAGCTGCAATAGTTAGTATGCTATTAGGTGTGGATGAGGTTTACATGATTAGAGTAATTCACTACGAAGACGGAATGCCACCAAGGGAAATAACGAGAGAGCCTATAGTAAGAAGGGAGATTAGTATGAACGTAAGAGGTAAATCTATACTGGTAGTAGATGATCTCATCAGAACTGGAAAGACCTTGATTAAAGTAATATCGGAACTTAAGAGATTAGGTGCGAGGAGAGTAATATCATCATGCCTTGTTCTGAGAGAATCTGAAGAAAAACCAGTTCTAATTCCAGACGTATATGCCATAAAAACTAAGAGGTGCCCAAAATTCCCTTGGCATGCACTATGTAACATCAGGAAGACTACTTGAACATTGCTTCTCATTCAAATTTTATGCTCTTGACGCCATGTTCTATCAATTTATCGAATGGTATCTCCTTTAGTCTATTGACAAGCTTACATAATGTATCAACAGCTACAGTATATGCTTTTTCACCCTTCTCCTTCGAGGCAGTAGTCGCCTTTCCCATTACCCCACTACTTGTTAAGTCACGTGTATCTATGGGAAAATAGAAGCCTATTTTCCTCATTTGAGGCACGGGTTCGTCAACCACTTGATCCATTCTGACTAAGTGATCGTGAAGGAAGAGATTTAGGGAAGTCTCGATAGCGCCTGCATGCCCCATTTCATCGGGTGGAAACATGTCCCTTACTGATTCCCACCATTGGAATATTACTATGAAGGCTATTCTATCTCTTCTGCAACGATTCGCTACTTCGATGAGTGAGTATAGATTGCCACCATGTCCATTTACTACAACTATCTTTTTAGCGCCATGGTAGCTTAGCGATTTAATAACATCCATTGTATATTCTCGAAATGCTGAAGGGCTTATGAATATAGTTCCAGGAAAATGTTTGTGATGTTCGCTTACGCCGAAGGGTATTGGAGGAAGACATATTACGGAACACCTTTTTGCTACTTCTTTAGCTATTGCATAAGCCACTAAATGATCTGTGCCTAACGGATTTTGAGGACCATGTTGTTCAGTTGAACCTATCGGAAGAAGCGCAACATCGCACTTTTTAAAATATTCTCTAGCCATGACCCAGGTCATCTCAGAGAGTACATAGGATTTATGCTCACTCATAATGATAGCACCTCGGGTATTGTTATTATTGATATCTTGAGTATTTATAAGAAATGTTTAGAGTTCTAGAGAAGATTAATTTAACTAGAGATCATAATCTGGCATGTGAGAAGGAAAGTTGCCATAGTGATTCCTTACTTAAGGCATAATAGATTCAGTTATAATGTCATCCTTGCTGCCCTTGAGAAGGAGAATATACACATTCCAGTATACCTCATCAGGAGTAAGACATATGACTTTATAGAGGAAATTCATGGTCTTGCGAAGAAGTATGATGTTTTAGTACTGGCAATTAGCATCATGACCACACAGATAGTAGATATGTTGGATGAGATAAGAAAAATTAACAAAATGAGGCCTAACAATGTGATAAGCGTAGCAGGCGGACCTCATCCAAGTGGAGATCCATGTGGTACTCTTGATCTTGGATTTGATTTTGTCTTCATAGGAGAGGCAGAGATGAGCTTTTCTGATTTCATAATGAAGCTCATTGATAACGAAGATGTATTCAGTACTAAAGGCATTAGTTATAAACATAATGGTGAGTATTTCATGACAGAAAGACCTCCTCCCATAGATCTAAACGAATATCCACCCTTCCCAGTTGGAATGAGAATGTTCAATCCAATTGAGATAACTCGGGGATGCCCTTATGCATGTCGATATTGTCAAGTAACATATCTTCATGGTGCAAGACCAAGACATAGAGATATAGAGAGGATTCTGGAATATTGTGAAGTGATGATTAAAGCAAATAAAAAGGACTTGAGATTCATATCGCCTAATTCGTTCGGCTATGGAAGCATAGATGGGAGAAATGTGAATTACGATGCGTTAGCAGAGCTCATAGATAAGCTATACAGTTTAGTTAAGAAGGAGGGAGGACGAATATTCTTCGGAAGCTTCCCCAGTGAGGTAAGGCCAGATTTCGTGGACGAGGACGTATTGAGAATAATCAAAGGGAAGGTAGCTAATCGTAGGATAATAGTAGGCGCTCAGTCCGGATCAGATGAGATATTAAAGAAAATACATAGGGGACATACTGTAGAGGATATAATAAACGCTGTGGAGATAATTCAAAGATATGGTTTTAGGGCTGACGTAGACTTTATTTTCGGCCTTCCAGGCGAGAAGGAGGAGGATCTAGTAAAAACTGAAAGGATTATTCAAGAATTAGTTAAAATGGGAGCTAGGATTCACGCTCATACGTTCATACCGCTTCCTGGAACGCCTTTTTACAAAGAGGCGCCAGGTAAAATTCCAAAGAGGATAAAGAAGCTCCTTTACAGATTAACAGGAAAAGGACACCTTTATGGCTATTGGGAAAGCCAAGAGAGATTAGCTCGTAAAATAGTTGAATTACGAGAAAGAGGGATAATTAAAGCTGATGTAAGACCTAAGCTCGTCAAGCAATAATGGAGCGCTTTACGTAGGTAAATAATATGATTTACTATACAAAGTAAAGGATAAGTTTTTATATAACTTGTGCTAAATTAACTAATGACCGAGGGCCCCACTCACAAGGGTGGTGACTCCCCTTAGGAGTCGTAAACTAGTGCGTGAGTGGGTAGCCCAATGAGGTCGTTCTTCTACATAAGCATTAATGATAAAATAAATTTATTAAGTATTGGTTACTAACTTAAGATTGTTATTACGTGGTGAGGAGTAATGTTCGTTAGTCTAATGACCTTGACTTTAATCTTATGGGTTATGATATTTATGGGACTAATTCTCTCTGAATGGAAATTAAGAGGAAGGGTCACAGGTATAATTGGTAAGGCATTAGTAGCAACTATCTTCGCTCCCGTTATTGCTACTGCGCTAATCCTGTTCACAAGTGTGCTCTTGATAGGCATAATGGCTTTATTGATATTATTAGTAATAATGGCAATAATGAAGATATTAGCCAGATTATGATTAACAATACATGATGGGAACATGAGTCCACTCACTTATTGATATGTTAAGGGTTTTAATTTCGCTAGCAAAAGTTATATTTAAAAGTATTTGAAAAAAGAAAACCTAGGTTACCAGACCATGTGGAGCATATTGTACTATTTACGCAATGATCCTGAAAAGCTAAGAGAATCGCAGAGAAAGAGAGGATTGGATCCTAGTATCGTAGACATAGCGATAAAATACGATAAGGAGTGGAGACGAAAGCTTACGGAGTTGAATAAACTAAGACATAAGCATAATGTGATAAGTAAGGAAATAGCGAGGTTAAAGGGAGAGGAGAGGAAGAGGAAGATAGAAGAGGCGAAGAGGATTTTAAAGGAGATAGAGAGATTAGAACGTGAAGTAGAAGAACTTAAGGGAAAGAGGGATGAAGTACTTCTAAGCCTTCCTAATATAGTGGATGATGATGTACCAATAGGGGAGGATGAAAGCGATAACGTGCCTATATACTTCTATGGACGTCCTAAGGTATGGAGAGGCTATCTTAGTTCATTTTTAGAGCAAACCAAAGGGCACAACGTGGAATACGAGATAATAGATTGGAAACCAATGAGTCAGTATGATATGCTAAAGTTCCTAGGAAAGGCGGATACCGAGAAGGCAGCAAAGGTCTCTGGTTCGAGATTTTACTACCTCTTCGACGATTTAGTATGGCTTGAATTCGCCTTAATAATGTATGCTATAGACTATCTAGTTAAGAAAGGCTATAGACTTGTTGAACCACC
>QMSL01000054.1 GCA_003649665.1 Thermoprotei archaeon
ACCTTTAAAACTATAGATGGCAAAATATGGCAAAAGCGTTTTGGCCTTTGTGGAGCTAGATTATGGAAGATCCTAGGCCCATTCTGGGAGGGAGTTGGATTCTTTGAAGATGTCGCAGACATAGATACAGCATATGTAAATGAGGACTTGATAACATCAGGTAATGAGGAAAGATTATTCGCTAAGGCCTCTGAGTTAATTGCACCAACAAGCATAGTACCCCTTAACGAGGTCTTTCCCTTAAGGTCTGAGTATGTGGTCTACCTTTACTATAAATTCCTCTGTCCAAACGAGCGAGACGTGAATCTCGTAATAGGAGCTAATGGCGATATAAAGGTATGGTTAAATGGCAAATTCCTAGGGAAATACGGCGGGAAATACGTATGGCATCCATTGATGTATTGGATAAGGGCAAGACTAAAGAGGGGAGAGAACAGAGTAGTGATAAAGTTTGCTAATAAGACGGAACGTGCTAAATTAAGCTTTGATATATTTAAGGAAAATAAGGAGAGAAGACCTGGATACTCTGTTTGGCAGATCGACCTAGGTACGATACTGTCATGAGCCCTCATATTGCAAGAGGAGTGCATTATGGAAGAGATAGCCCGACGGAAAGTAATTCTGGCATTAAATTTACTTAAAAAGCTTATTTTAGCTCTTCCTAATAAATATGATCCCTGGAAGAAATCCTTAATCAAGGCATTAGAGTTAACAAGCAATTATATAGGCAAGGGCGACGTCTTTCTAAGCTATACTACCCTCCGTATATCCTTAGAACTCGCTATTCAACTCAATTATGTAATATGGAAATCTATAAAGGAGAGAAAAGACGCCATCGATATATTAAAGGATCTCTCAAGAAAAGGGAAGTCGTTCTCGTTAAAGATGATTAAAAGCGTCCCAGGTCTTGCAGGAGTTTACAGAAAGCAAATCGCTAAGACGTACATTAAGGTAGCTGAGTACGTTCATCCTTCTTATAATATGTTAATGAGATTTCATGAAAGAGAAATGAACGAAAAGGACTTCCATACATTTCGAGACGTTATCGATTTCATAATGTTAATAATATCACATCATGTACCGTATATTCCGTTTACAGCGGAAGAGCTAATGAGTATCTCCACGACAGGGCTTCATCGTAGTTATAAATATATACTTAAGGTGTTCGCTAAGGGTCAAAAACAAACTAAGGAACTATCCTAACATCGGGCGCCCTCATACCATCTCTCATATAAGCTCTCGCCATACCTTCTGTATTATATGCACAACCTATCCTTCCCTTATGATCGATAGCTATAATACCAATATTATTTCTCCCCATAACTTCAGTCACGTAGTTTACAACAGCGCGCGTAGCGTCCTGAGGGTTAAGTCCCAATGCCATTAACATGCAGGTTCTAATGCACGCACATGTCCTTAAAATTATCTCTCCTATTCCTGTCGCTGATGCTGCTCCAATGTTGTCAGCATAATATCCTGCTCCTGGAATTGGGCTATCTCCTATCCTTCCAGGTGCCTTTAGCCATATCCCTCCTGTTGAAGCTCCTGCTGCCAAATCACCTTCTGCATCAAGCGCAACTGCGCCTACTGTCTCCACTTCACTTAATTCCATTACTCTAACGTAATGCCTTATACATCCCTTAATGATACTATATGGTACTTTTCCGCTCTTCTTAAACTCCTCCTTAAGTCTAAGAAACCTCTCCACTCTATCCTTTCTTATTTCATTTTCCTTTAGCTCTTTAATTCCAAAGCTCTTCATTAGAGCTGTAGCAATCTTACCCGTAATAAGTATATGACTTTCCAGCTCCATTACCTTACGCGCTAATACTATCGGATTCTTCACATTTCTCACACATGCTACTGCACCTACTCTAAGTCCTTTACTATACATAATACCAGCATCCATCTCTATTTCTCCATCAAAGTTTAAGACCGCTCCCTTTCCGGCATTAAAGAGACCGCTATCCTCTAGGTATTTTATTGCGGCTTCTACAGCATCTACAGCACTGCCATTTAAAAGAGCTTTATAACCCTCTAGAGCGGCTTCTCTTAAGGCTTTTTCATATGCCCTTCTATCCTTTATAGCGCTCCACCTTCCTGCACCTCCATGAACGAATACCACGCGTGGCATATTCTCACGTTTTGCTATCGCTTAATTTTTTCGATTAGACATTTCAATATTTCCTTTGCTGGCTCAGTTTTCGTAACGGCTTTTAATTCTCTCCAATCAGGTGAGCCGTTTACCTCAAGCACATAATATCTACCATTACTCTCCATAATATCCACACCTGCATACCATAATCCTATAGCGCTTGTTGCCTTTATTGCAAGGCTTTCTATTTCTTCATCAAGCTCTATTGGCTCGCCCTTGCCGCCTTGAGCTATATTAGTCTTCCAACTCGATGTAGCTACCCTTTTCATTGCTGCTATAGCTCTACCATTGACTACGAATACTCTTATATCGTAGCCCTTACCCTTCAAGTACTCCTGAATAAGTGGATATTGCTTATAAAGAGCTAATGTCTTGAGAACGTTAAACGCTACATCAGGATCGCTTAAAAGGGAGATACCGTACCCTCTAGAACCAAGTACGGGCTTTATAACCGAAGTACCGAGCTTGGCTGCTACTTCATATTCTTCCTTAAGAAGTTCGCTTGCAAAAGTCTTCGGAATATTTATTCCTGCTTTCCTGAGTTTGACTAAGGTAAGGAGCTTATTCCTCGATATAAGAAGCGAGTCTACTGGGTTCATTAACGTAACTCCCATATCTTCTAATGCCTTAAAGATAGCTATCCTTCTGAAAAGCTGATATATGCTTATGTTAAAGCCTATCGATCTTATAATACCTCCATCGTATTCTAGGAGACTCTCATTAAGGTACTTTATCTCAAGGCTATCACCAATGGTTATATTTATTCCTTTTACTACTATGAGCTTTGCATCAAGACCCATCGATCTAGCTGTTTTTATAAGATCGAGAGCAGGGAAGTCACCTCTACGATTACTATGTATGACCATTATCCTCATCTACGGATATCACCTCGTTCTTATCTGCTTACGGACTTAATAAAAATAGAACTCAATATCATGTTCAGTAAACGATTTTAGGTAGGCTAATATATTTACATAGGATTAAATGAGGGCTAGAATGCGAAAGAGAGACAAAGGATTCGATGAAGCCTTGAGGTTAGCAGTAAGACGCATACTCACGAAAGGAATGCCCTATCATAAATTAGCACTATACAGATTATGTAACTTCAATTACACGTCAAAAGGTATTCATGTATTCATGAAGTCCCTTGAAAAGAACATAGATAACCTTAAGGTCTTCTTATTAAGTAGGATCCTTTATGCCATATCGATAGTACGATATCCCTTCTTCAATAAACTTCTATCGAGGCTACGTAGAAGTCAGTTAGATAATGGTTTATGGATGGATTATGACGTTAACTTAGATTACTTTAGAGTACTGAATGATAAGGGCATCGCATTAAGGATAACTCTTGACATTCTTGCATCGGTTACACGATTGGGTATTTCCTCTGATTTCCTTAAGAAGGGAATTCTGGCAATTGTTAAGACGTGTTCTCCAGAAGGTATATGGAGGAGGACGTTCACTAAATCTAAGGCATGGGATGTCGAAGTGACATCGAAGGCCCTTTTAATAATAGGTGAGGAGCTTGACGAGTTTAGACAAAAATATGCGCTATCCCTAATCGGTAGGTGGTTAAGATCATCCTTAATGACAGGAAGTTGCGATCAACCATGGGCATTAGGATGGGCAACGTTGTTGCTATACAATCGTGGTTACCTAAAAGAGGAGGAACTCAATAAAGCGCTTAGAATGATAGTCAATATGCAGAGTAGTAGTGGTTACTGGGGGTTCTTTGAGGAGAATATAGAACTCACTTTTGATCACGTTCTTATTCTAAGCGAACTAGCTAATCTCGAAGACGTACTACGTGACGAAGTGAGGCGAATAGTGCATATCAAAATGAGAATTGAGGAAAAAGCGGATGACTTTTTCAAGGATTTAAAGAAAGACGTTATTAACGATATAAATAGAATGACAACAGATCTAACGAATGATGAATCCCTAAGCGCCACTCTTCATAGGGCGTTCTCATGGGCGGTCATACATGGCATAAGTAAGAGGCAAAATCCTAAGCCTCTCATGAACTTATTTCATGAATACCTGGTCAAGTATAAGCCCTCAGATATATTTGAACATGCTCATACTATTGCTAACTACGTCCTTTACGAGATTGCAAGGCTGAGTAATAGATACGAGCTATTAGGATGGCTTCTCAGGAAATTCAAGTTCAAAACATGGGAATCATCTCCCTTATCGGTGATAGGGGATGCTGTAGCATCACTTCCTAATTCCAATCAAAAGATACGAGATCTCTATATCTTCGCTCTCTTCATCCTTATTCCATCTCTAGACAAGTATAAGCATGAGATACCATGCCCAGTAGATATTCCGTTAATAAGATTCTTACGTAAGCTTAAACTAATTACAACCCCTATAATAGTCGCTATGAGGGATTACGGTAAGATAAGAGAGGAGGTACAAGCTTTAGCACAAGAGCTATTTCCTGATGAACCATTTAAGCTTTATGCGTTTTCAGAGATAGACTTAAAGTGGTGTAAAGGGCCTACTCCTTGTGTTAGACCATTAAGGAAAGGCTATATGTTATGTCCATTTCACGATTTGTGCTCTAACTTTAAAAGTATTAGTTCGTCGTGATAATTGCACATGCTTTCTCCAAGTAGTTTCACAGGTAGCTCTCTTCATCGCTACCCGAACGAACTTGAACTCGCAACTTTAAAATAAAACGAGACGAAATGGACAAACAGTGAGGATTATTAAGTATGATAGAGCCCCTTAGACTGCTCATAGAGGATTATGAGGAAGAAGCGGTTAAGTTCTTCTCTAATATCCTCTCCAGGATAGGATTAACTCCATTAAGACCATTAAAGAGCCTTCTTTTAAGCACGCTTATATTAAGTATCCTAGATTCAAAACGGTGGTCATGGCATATATTCTCATTAGAGTCAGTGGTGAAGGAGACATGGCGATTCATTAGTCACGTAGGGGACATGGACGATATAGCGCTGTTTAAGGACTTAGATCTACTCGAAACGGCAATTGAGGATACAGAAAAGCTCATAAGGTTAAGCGATATTGACAGAACGAATTTCGTTGATACTATAAGGTTTTTCGCTATGTTTCTTTCCTCCGTTAAAACGGACGAGCTAAGGGATTTTTATAGCTTTAGCTCAAGACTTAGAGCTTTCGTTATGGATAAGCTCTCAATAATGCTAAGTGAGGAGGCTTATAAACATAAGGCAAGGTATTTTGGCCAATTAGTGGTCTTAGACAGAGAGCAATCGTACAGGATATCTCAAATGTCGTTACTATGTTTCCCCATCGTGGATTTACGTACTTCAGATACATATCTTTACTTATTAGGCAAGGTATTAAAGATATGGAATAATCCTCCTTTAAGCAAATTCCATTGCCCCATGGATCCATCCGTTATACGCGTCGGTGTTAGGATAGGTCTTTTCAGTAAGAAGTTTAAGACGTCTCGTCATGGAGGCTTTAGGTATCGTATCTTCCAAAATATAGCGAGGGATATATTTCCTAACGATCCAACAAAACTATATGTCCTTAGGTACATCGGCGAGACACTATGTAAATCGCATAAACAGCTTTGTGAAGGCTGTCCCTTCTTTGGCATATGTAAGTATTACATAATGAGTGAGGAGGTTTAGAACAGCGCTTTCGCTTAGATAATACGTTACTAAGAACGGATAACTTTTTAAGGAGTAATACTTGGTTGGTATTTGGTGTTACAAGTGCGTGTAATATACCATGTCGAGGAAGTTGAAATACCCGATAATGTAGAAGTGAAAGTTGAAGGAAATAAGGTTACCGTTAAGGGTCCAAAAGGAGAGTTGACAAAGGACTTCAGTCACGCACCCGTTAACATAAGGATTGAAGATAGGAAAGTCCTCGTTGAAGTATTTATGGCAAGGAAGAAAGAGTATAGCGTGGTGAGGACGATAGCGTCTCATATAAAGAACATGATATTAGGCGTTACTCATGGCTTCAGGTATTATCTGAAGATAATCTACGCACACTTCCCGATAAGCGTAAAGGTTAAGGGAGACTTAGTGATAATAGAGAACTTCTTAGGCGAACGTGCACCAAGAATTGCTAAGATAGTTGGAAAGGATGTTAAAGTATACGTTAAGGGAGACGATGTAATAGTGGAAGGGATTGATATAGAGGCCGTATCACAGACTGCAGCTAACATTCGTGAGGCGACGAAGTTAAGGGGTAAGCAAAGGAGGTCTCCACATGGTCGTGGAGGTGGACCTGGAGTTCTAGACGGTATATATCCATATAAGCGTGAAATAATAGGCGTTGAGGTTAAGGAAATATAACCTCCTTAATCTCTCAGTACGATAACCTTATAAATGTCTGAAGGAAGATATCTCATCATAATCAGCAAACAGGAAGGATCTACTGTGAAGTACACATTCATAGTTGAATTCAAGAGGAACCTCCGATTCAGGTGTCTACTTTGTGGACGATGTTGTACTGGTTATGATGGCGGTCTTAAACTTGAACTATATCAAAGCGATATAGATTTCATTAAGGACAAGAGATACGAAAACTTCTATAAAGTTGAGAACGGTATTAAATTAATGAACATAAAGGAAGGCATGCCATGCCCCTTCTATCAAGATGGTCTCTGCAAATTGAAACTCCTATACAACTTCTTTCCATGGAATTGTAGCGTATATCCCCTTCAAGTAGTAGAGCATTCTGGATTCTTCATAGTTAGAATAAATCCATCTGCCGTAAGGGAATGTCCTGGTTTAGGCAGAGGATATTTACTCAGAGATACGTTGCTTTCTAAAATAATAAGTGGAGTCGTTAGCATTAAGGTCACATCAGATCCACGAGGTCTGCCTATGGATATAGCGCTCTCGCTTGCCGATATAAAATGGGTAACTGAGTAGGCCTTATGAAATGCAAAATACTAGGCGCTACTTCCTATAACGCTTCCACCTTAAGTTCTTGCTCCTACACCTTCTGCATTTCTCCGCTCCAGGAGGATTTCTAGCTCCACACTTTCTACAAATCATCACATTGAATGTATGCTTTATTGCGATCTGAAGTTTCTCAGGATCCGTTATTGGCATTATTCATTACCCCTGGCGTATTTCATTCTGAATACAAGTATTTATACATGTTGCTGTAACATCTCATGCTGTCTGATTTTTATACCTTACCCCGACCATTAGACATGTTGTTTAATAAGGACTTTACTATGACTTCCATGTAATTTTTTGTGTATTATCTAGGAGTATATGTAAGCTAAATTATTTTAATTCGATTTAACGTATTATTCCTGAAACGGAGGATATTACAATGAAGGTGAAGGTCATAGTCCCAATCATTATACTCTATGTCATGATTTTCACTAACTTCTACTACTCTACAGTAGACGTTTATGGGGAATTTCAGGTTCTAGTAAAAGTTCTTGACTATCATGGAAGACCTCTACCTAATGCATTTGTACGCATAAAAGTAAACGATACAAGCTATGAGAGCAAGACGAACGAAAATGGTATTGCAGCATTTAGTGATGTAGCTTTTGATCCATCTCAGCCTTACGTAATAGAAGTCTACTATAGGGACATATGTGTAGCAAATGAGACAAAACAGGGGCTATCTCCTGAAATACGTGCTAATGTATACGATATCTCAGTTTTCACATGGGATCTCCTAAACAGGACAGTAAATCCAACGCTTAGAGTTAGAAGTCTCATCGGATCATATTACAATGAAACTCAAGTAAAGTATGGGCACGTAACATTAACTAGAGTGCCTCTAGACTATTCTAAAGGCACTAAGTACGTGTTCACTGTAATCTGGCAGGGCGTGGTCACAGATAATATAGTGATTATGCTTACTGGGAATAACGCGACACAGCCAATAATACTACACTGTTCGATCTTAGATATGAGAATTGAAATTAGGGGAATAGAAGGCGGATTACTACCTTCCACCACGACCATAGGCAACGTTAAGCTACCTGGCGTTCAAGTTGAAATACGCCATCCAAATGGAACTAACATAGTCATAAATAGCTCCTCGATCTTGCTATCAAAGATTCCATGTGGGAAATACGTAATTCAGGTAAGGTGGTGGGGAGTACAATTACTCTCGAAGGAAATATCGCTTGATAAAACGACAGAACAGCCTATCTCTATATACGTCAACGTATTCACTGCGAAATTCGTAATAACGGACGCAAAAGGTGGCATATTCGCTAATACCAATGTCACCTTAAGGCTACCTATAGGGGTAGAGACCAGTTTATTTACTAATGAAAATGGCGAAATAGTTCTCTCTGGTCTAATGGAGGGACAATATAC
>QMSL01000055.1 GCA_003649665.1 Thermoprotei archaeon
CACTTCTCGGAAGCTCCCGCAAATAAGATGACGGAATATGTACTTGATCCAATATCGAAAATTCCTGAGCTTAAGGTAGTCGCATGTCGTATTGAAAAAGAATAGAGGTGAAGTGTATGATGAGAGCACCGTCATGTGAGAATGTATATTGCATAGCTTTTGATGTTGTGATATTGGCTGGCGGCTTAGCTAGACGACTTAACAGGGTATTCAAACCTTTATTGCCTCTAGGAGGAAAACCCATGATCATGTGGATAGTAGATGAACTCAGAGAAGTGGCTAATAGAATAATAGTATCCGTTCATGATTACGTACAGGCAAAGGCAATAACACGACGAGTTAGGGATGTAGATATAGCAATAGACTGCACATATTACGAAGGCATGTATTCACCTCTAATAGGTGCCCTCACAGGCGCGAAAAGAGCGAAAAACAAGGTAATCTTCCTGATAGCATGCGATCAACCCTTCATAGACAAGTATATAGCATTGAAGTTAGTTCAAGGCTGTTATCACTTTGAAGCTTGTGTACCTATGTGGCCTAATGGTTATGTAGAGCCCTTAGTAGCCGCATACTTAAGAGAGCGCTTCATAGAGGTAGCTGAAAGCTTCGTAAGACAAGGAGAACTCTGTGCACAAGCTCCTCTTCTCAAAATGAATGTAAAGTACATTAACGTATATGATTTATGTAGTGATCCTGAAATAACATTCCTTAATATAAACTCCCCATGTGATTATAGAAAAGCCCTTGAGATCGTTAGGAGTAATAAGCACATGAGTAAATCGCGTAACGTTAACATATACTGTGTTAATTCTTGAGATCGTCAAATCTTAAAATAAGGATGTCTCTAGAAGCAAATACAACTATAGAAAAACTTATATGCGTGCTTTTTTCTATTCTTAAGTCTAGAGGGGGAGCCTATTGCGAAGACCACTCTGGTGCTAGTTATCGTCACACTGCTTGTAGGCATCGCAATAGGGTATGTTATCGGTATCCCAGAGAAACGTGCTTTGCAGAAACAAATTCAAATGCTTCAAGAGCAATTGAATCCTAAACTTGTTGAGAAAATAAAAGCTAGGGGCAAATTAATAGTTGGAACAAGTGCTGATTGGCCCCCTTTTGAATATATAGACGAGAGGGGAGAAGTAGTTGGAATAGATATTGAAATTGCGAAGAGAATAGCAGCAGAGTTAGGAGTAGAACTTGAGATAAAAGACATGAAGTTCGCAGCCTTAATAGAGGCATTAAAGAATGGACTCGTAGATATAGTGATAGCTGATATGACGCCAACGCCCGAGAGGGAGCAAGTAGTCGACTTCTCAATACCATATTACTTCTCTAAAGGTAACGCTCTCATAACTCTAAAAGGAAAAGAAGTAACTTCTATCAATGACTTAAAGGGCAAGAAAGTCGGCGTACAGCTAGGTACTATACAGCAAGAGTGGGCTCAGGAGAACCTAAAGGACATAGCTACAATAGTAACTTATGACAAAGTCTATCCTGAGATGATTATGGCCTTAAAGCGCGGTGATATAAGCGCAATAATAGTTGGAGACATAATAGGGAATGTTCTAATAAAGAAGGATCCCGAGCTAACCATAGCCATGTACGTTGGTGGAGAGCAGGTAGGTGGAGCCGTTGCATTACCTCAAGGTGCAGAGGATCTAAAGTACATAGTTAATAAGGTAATAGATAAGCTAATGACCAGTGGTGAGCTAAGGAAAATATTTGAGGATCAGATATCTAAGTGGCTTGGAATAAGTTAGGAGTGATAGGTATGGACACAACAAATCCCTTATTTTTTATAATGAATCTCATTCCATATTTAGCTGAAGGCTTACTCATGACGCTCCAGATAAGTGTGTTATCCTTCTTCTTCGGGTTGTGCCTGGCAACTCTCCTTACTCTCATGAGGGTCTTCGGCAATCTCCCACTAAGGACTATATCGAGAGCATATATTGAGGCGTTTAGAGGAACTCCCGTTTTAGTACAGCTATTATTAATATATTTTGGGCTTCCATCAATTGGTATAAAGTTCGATCCTGTAACTGCAGCGATAATAACTCTTAGCCTAAATAGTGCCGCCTATCAAGCGGAAATACTCAGATCCTCTATAAAAGCGATTCCTGAAACCCAGTATCTCTCAGCTGAATCACTAGGAATGAGCACGTTTCAAATATATCGATATGTTATATTACCTCAAGCTTTAAGAACTGCAGTCCCAGCTCTTGTCAACGAAATGGTAGCTTTAGTAAAGGAAAGCTCATTGGCCTCTGTAATAGGAGTTGTAGAGTTAACTAGACGTGGGGAATATATGGTTGCATATACTTTTCGCGCTCTTGAAGTGTACATAGCAGTAGCTCTAGTATACCTTGTGGTTTGTTTAGCACTATCGCAACTCTCTAAGGTAATTGAGGCCAAGTTTAGAATACCCGGTTATGAGAGGGGAAGAGCTTGAGTGAAGATGTCTTGTTAGTTAAGGATCTATACGCAGGATATGGAAATCAGGAAGTCATAAGAGGAGTATCGCTTAAAGTTAGTAAAGGCGAGAAGGTAGTCATAATGGGACCAAGCGGTTCAGGAAAGTCGACTTTACTTAAATCCATAGTAAGGCTAGTAGAACCATGGAAGGGCCTCATTTACATAAACTCTATAAACGTGCTGGATCCAAGAACCGATATAAGGAAGGTTCGTCAGATGGTAGGGTTCGTCTTTCAAAGCTATAACCTCTTCCCTCACATGACGGTGTTGAGAAATATCACATTGCCTCTGGAGACAGTAAAGAAAATGCCAAAGGAAGAAGCCATTCAAAAGGCAATTAAGGTATTAAGACTCGTGGGTATGGAGGAATTCAAAGATAGATATCCACTACAGTTAAGTGGAGGACAACAACAAAGGGTTGCTATAGCCAGGGCTTTGGCCATGGATCCAGTTCTCCTCCTTCTTGATGAACCTACTTCGGCACTAGATCCCGAATTAAAGGAAGAAGTATTGGACGTGTTACGAGATATAGCAAAAAGGGGAATATCCATGCTGATAGTTACACACGAATTGGATTTTGCTGAGGACGTAGCAGACAGAATAGTATTCATGGATGATGGCCGTATAATTGAGGAGGGGCCTCCCCATCGGGTATTATATAATCCGCGAATCGATAGAACTAAGAAGTTCTTAAGGGCAATAGCCAGACGCGTATTTAGGTGATGTGAATAAGTTCATAGCTTAATATTTTCTTATCTTTCAAATAATTATGTAAGTAGAGGAACTGGTATGTGTACATTAATCATACTTTATAAGGTCTTAGAGGATTATCCGATAATCGCTCTTCACAATAGGTATGCTCAAAAGGAGAGCGTAGAGTACCCCCCTCAAAGATTGGTTATGAAATATACTGTCTTTTGTCCTATTGAGCTTCAGGTAAAAGGTACCTGGATTGGCTTCAACGAAAAGGGTCTCTTTCTTGCCGTAACAGATCAACATAGTGGCGAGCAGAAAAATTGGATCAAGAGTCGTGGAGTATTACTACTAAACATCCTTGCAAATATCACTCGCTCACGTGAAGCTAAGGACGTCATAATTAAAGAACTGTCTCATGGAGGCTATAAAAAGGGGAATTTTGTAATCTTAGATCCACATGAAGGCTATCATATTCTTTACGATGAGAAAGTATACGTAAGGGAGCTAAAGCATGGTTTTCACGTTTTCACTAATGTAACTCCCATACCCAATGTGAAGACTCCTCCGGACATATTAGATAGGGCTAATAAGCGGAGACGAAGAGCAGAAGAATTAGCAAGAGAGATAGTTACCAGAGTAGCTCAAGGCGAGATCATAACGATAGAGGAACTGTTAGATATACTAAAGAAGGTGGCACAAGATCATGCCTATGGAAAATCCGAGCTCTCTATATGTTATCACGGTAAGGATACTTGGACTATGACCTCCTCTACAATAATGGCGGTAGGTAAAAACATAGAGGAGTCGAGGATCCTTTACTGTCCTGGAAATCCCTGTGAAAATAAATTTATCGATTATACTTATTTAGTGAAAAGGAAAGGAGGTCCTGAGGTTGAACTTAAGTCATCAAAGCTATTGGGGAAGAAGATAGCGATATGTTTAACTGGTAGCGTTGCAACCATATTAGCGCCACTTCTCGCAAGGGAGTTAAGAAGACATGGAGCTGAGGTACATTGTTACATGACTAAATACGCTATCGAATATGGCATCAGTCCAAAAGTCATGGAGTGGGCTACAAGACATGAAGTTATAACAGAGTTAACGGGTAGGTCGGAACACTTAATAGACTATGACTTGGTAGTAGTATACCCCGCATCACTAAATACAATAAACAAGATGGCAAATGGAATAGCGGATAACGCAGTAACTACATTATGTGCTGCAACGCCTCCAAATAGGCTCTTAATAGCACCTGCCATGAATCTTAAACTCTACTTCAATCACGAACTTCAACGTAATTTAATTAAGTTAAGGAAAAGAGGCGTGACTATAATAGAACCCAGACTCGAGGAAGGCTCGGCAAAAATAGCAAGGGTTAATGAGGTGGTCGATTATACCATAAGATTACTTTCATCGAGTAAACTTAAAGGAAAGAATATTCTCATTCTTACGGGTCCTACTAGATATGCAATAGATGCTGTAAGGTATATAGTAAACAGAGCGTCAGGTAGAATAGGCTACTGGTTAGCAAAGGAAGCATTCCAGAGAGGCTGCAATGTTAAAGTCATATATGGTCCTGGCAATGTAGAATTCCCTCACTATATTCCTGTGATAAAAGTTGAGACCACCGAGGACTACCTTAAGGCAACGCTCAATGAATTAATGTGCAAGATTTATGATTATGTTATATTCTCAGCGGCAATCCTAGACTATAAGCCCGATAAAATAATTAAGGAGAAGGTAAAATCAGGAATGAGTGAGTGGATAATACGGCTCGTCCCAACAATCAAGGTCATTAAGGAAGTACGTTCAGCTTTTCCTAAAATGAATATAGTAGCCTTTAAACTCGAATATAATGTAAGCCGTGAGGTACTCTTGGAAAGAGCTAGAAAACTTATGGATGATGTAAATGCTATGGTGGTGATAGCTAATGATATCACTAAGATAAGGGGTAATTATCATGAGGCTATTATTATAGATAATAGGGGTGGAGTGCATGAATTTAAGGGAACCAAGGCAGAGCTATCAATGACCATATTTGATATCCTTGAGCGTCTCTCCTAGTTACATTATGACGTATCGTTATTAAGACGATACCTCATGTAAGCACTTTTAATGTTTATCTCCATAGAAAATATCGGGATGACATATGGTTTCGAAGAAATTAGGCATAGCATTCATAGGAGCAGGTTTCTCAGCTAGGTTCCATGCAAGGGCTCTAGTTGGCGTTAGGAATGCAGATTTAGTAGCTATATATAGCAGAACGGAGGCACGAGCCAAGGAACTAGCCAGCTTCGCTGAGAACTTAGGGATTGGAAAACCTAAGGTCTATACGGATATACATGAAATGCTTCGTGATCCTAATGTTAACGCCGTTTGGATACTTGCTCCTAATAACGTAAGAGTCCCAATAGTGAAGGCAATAGTGGAAGAAGCAACTCAAGGTAAAGGTCACCTCACAGGCGTAGCATGTGAAAAGCCGTTAGCTAGAAACGTAGCTGAGGCTAAGGAAATGATAAGACTTGTTGAAAAGGCTGGCTTAATACATGGATATCTCGAGAACCAAGTATTCATGCCCTCCGTAGTTCGTGGAAAGGAAATATTATGGAAGTATGGCGCAAAGTACTCCGGAAGGCCATACTTAGCTAGAGCTGCGGAGGAACACGGAGGTCCTCATTCAAGTTGGTTCTGGAAACCTACCATTTCAGGTGGCGGCGTTTTACTTGACATGATGTGTCACAGTCTGGAAGCCGCGAGATTCTTACTAACGGATCCTGAGAAGGGTAAGGATAGCTTAAAGCCACGAAAAGTACAGGCTGAGATAGCATCCCTGAAGTGGACGAGGAAGGAGTACATTGAAGATTTAAAGAGGAGATTCAATGTTGACTATTCAGTTGAGCCAGCTGAGGATTATGCCACTGCTCTCGTAATATACGAGGACGACGAAGGAAATGTAATATTGAGCGAAACGCATACATCGTGGTGCTTTATAGGAGCAGGTCTTAGGCTAACATTTGAAGTATTAGGCCCTGAATATTCCTTATGGATAAACACCTTACAGCCAGAGCTATTCACGTTCTTCAGTAGAAACGTAAAGATACCGCCTACTGAAGAATTCGTAGAGAAACAAAATGCTGATCAAGGTCTCATGCCTGTCATCCCTGATGAGGCGGTTACATATGGGTATCAGGCAGAGGATCGACATATGGTCGAATGCTTCCTCGAAGGTAAGAAACCACGCGAAGATTGGTATGATGGTCTGTTAGTAGTGCAGCTAATGATGGCATGCTACATGTCTGCTGAGAAGGGAACCAAAATAGATTTCAGACCTGAGGAATTAGAGAACTACATACCTCCTGTAGCTCAAGGGAAGTGGAACCCTAGATCAATAATCTAAGGTATTTCGAACATTCCTACTTTATGTTCTATTTTTTCAATTCGTTGTAAAAGCGCCTTAAAAATACTGAATTCCAAAAACGCTAAATATATAGTCTCTTAGACAAAGTACTTAATAAGACGCGAGAGACTGGTGGTAAAATTTACATTTAAGTATAATATTAATAGATATGAATATAGGGTGAGAAGTCTAACCTTCATAACATGTTATGTATTGGGGAGAGTAAGAATATGATTGAGATAGGCTCACTATTTATCCAGATCGATAAGCTGCTTGATATCATCAAGCTCCTCTTCATGTGTCTTTGGACCATTCCAATATACCGGGTTTATCGCCTTCTTAAGTCATTAGGAGATCAGGAAGAAAGTCCTCAGTCAATTAAGTTAAGTGAAGCTCGTGTTGCAGTAGCAATTCCTGCCCGAAATGTGAAGCATTACATCAGAAAGGTGATACTCTCTCTCCTCAAGCAAAGAAAGCTTCCTGATTTAATAATACTAATAGATGATAGCTCAACAGACGGAACGCTTGATGAAGTTCAAAGCTTAATTCATGAAAGGGAGGCAACTCTAAAGCGCATAATTGAACAGAAGAAGTATTACGGTATAGAGTATGAGCTTTACATGAGGCACAAACTTATAAGGATGATAGTGTTACGTTTAAAGTCACATTCAGGTAAGAGTAGAGCTTTAAACGTAGCTCTTAACGTAATATGTAATGAAAATATAGATTACCTCTTGGTGCTTGATGCTGATACTATCTTAGAGCCCGACTATATAGAGAAGCTAACTTATGTAATGGAATTAGATCCTCAAATCGGCGTGATATCAGGTCTTGTACGATTATGGCTTTTAGATAGTAACCCCATAAGACGCGCATTTGCAAAAGCTTTTAGGGAATTAAACTCCTTAATATATTCGCTCACAATAAGGAAGCTTGAATCCGCATATGGCACAATGCCTAATGTAAATGGATGTTGTGCCCTTTATAGAATGGAGGCACTTAAGAGAATAGGTGGTTTCCCTGAGGACAGCCTAGCTGAAGATGCTGTAATTACATGGGAACTTGCGTTAAGAGGATATAAGGCATCGTTCCTTCCCGATGCCATCGCATATACTGTAGATTCTGGGTCCGTATGGCAACTATTCAAGAGGATGGTTAGAATGGTACGTGGAGGGTATCAAGGATTTATAATAAGGCTAAGGAAGTTAGCGAGAAAGAGATTATGGCAGTTAATCACCAGTATAATATACAATTATTTCGGGGGACTAGCCTTCGTAGTAAACCTTGTCGATCTTCCAATCTCAATTTATCTACTTAAGCACGGTCTTGGTGGATGGGGTCTTCTAGAATACCTAGCTTATATAACTCACCTCTCTCCATTAAGCTTAGTCTTCACGTTCTTTTCAGCTCATCCACTGATGTTATGCCTATTAAGTTACCTAACGGGGCTCTCCGGTTTAGTCATAAGTGGAATATGCTTATTGGTATATTATCGTAAGAAACCATATCTTACTTCTGCCCTTAAGAACGCCATAAAATACGCCCCATTAGGCGTACTACTAGTATGGCTTCAATCGATCGCGTGCATGATAGCACTACCATTAGCGGTATATGACATCTTAACAGGAGGTAATAAATGTAGATGGTAAAGTAAGAAGCAATAAAAGCTTCCTTACTAGTAAAACTAAGTGTCCACTAAACATCATCTCTCTCCATTGTGATAGTTAGGATGAAGTCCTCTAATGGAAAGCAATATTACCCATTATGCTTAAAGTTAGCTATGGGCTTCATGTCCTTATATCGTGTCGGTATAATAGGTTGTGGAAGCATAGCTCATGCACATGCAAAGGCCTATAAG
>QMSL01000056.1 GCA_003649665.1 Thermoprotei archaeon
CGCTTGACTTTAATAAAGACTAACATGGCATTAAGTATAACTAGTGTAAGGTAAGGTATATTAATAAGTCTCATGTGTGTTATTTCCAGACACTGTAGCGATAGCTTTAGGAGCGTGTAACGTGATGTTATTTGAGGTCAGAGACCTTAAAATGTACTATGAGATAATTGGCAAAGGGCTAGTGCGAGCAGTTGATGGTGTCTCCTTCTCGCTTGAACGAGGTGAAACACTAGGCATTGTAGGAGAATCCGGATGTGGCAAGAGTAGTTTAGCTCTTACCATACTTCGGCTACTTCCAGCCAATGCTAAAGTGCTCGGGGGAGAGGTATTACTAGATGGGGTCAACATACTTAAAATGGATCTAGAGAAGTTTAGGAGAGAGGTAAGATGGAGACGTATTTCATTAATATTTCAGAGCGCCATGAATGCACTTAATCCTGTTATAAGAGTGGGGGACCAAATAGCTGAGGCAATAATGATACATGATAAGGGGATTAGGAAAAATGAAGCAATGAAGCGCGTTAAGGAACTCCTAGCATTAGTTGGTATTGATCCTTCAAGAGCGAAGAGCTATCCGTTTGAACTTAGTGGCGGTATGAGACAGAGGGTTGTAATAGCGATGGCTCTTGCATTAAACCCTGATATCGTAATTGCAGATGAACCTACGACAGCTCTCGACGTAGTAGTACAGGCTCAAATACTTAAGCTCATAAAGGATCTTCAGAGGAAACTTAGATTGTCAGTAATCGTCATATCCCATGATATATCAATGGTTAGTGAATTGAGCAATAAGATAGCCGTCATGTATGCTGGTCAAATAGTTGAATATGGTGATATAAAGGACGTGTTCTACAATCCCCTCCATCCATATACAAAGGCCCTTCTCTATGCAGTTCCAAGTATCAGAGGAAAACGCAGAAGGCTTAATCCAATACCTGGGGCTCCACCTGATCTGTTAAGACCGCCAAGCGGCTGTCGCTTCCATCCACGCTGTCCGTTTAAGACCGATATCTGCATTAAAGAGATGCCAGAGTTAATTGAAGCTGATGAAGGTCACTTCGTGAGGTGTCATAGATTCGAAGAATTGAGAGGTGTTGCCTTTGGTTGAGCCAGTAATTAGAGTTATAAACTTGAAGAAATATTTCCCCGTAAGGGCTGGACTACTTGACATCCTTAGAAGGAAGCCTAGGCTTTACATAAGAGCTGTTGATGGTGTTACGTTTGATATTTATGAGAAGGAGGTGTTCTGCCTAGCTGGCGAATCTGGTTGTGGAAAAACGACTACTGGACGGACTATCCTTAGACTAATCGAGCCTACTGATGGTAAAATATTCTTCAAGGGAGAAGATGTACTCAATTATACTAATGAGGAATTAAAGAACTTTCGAAGACGAGCGCAAATAATATTTCAAGATCCTTATGAATCCCTTAACCCAATGATGACCGTATACAGCATAGTTGAGGAACCATTAAAGGTACACAAAATCGGGAGCAAAGAGGAGCGATACGATATGGTAATGAGGGCCCTTGAGGATGTCGAATTAAAACCCCCTGAGGATTTCATCCATAGAAGACCTCATGAGTTAAGTGGTGGTCAGAGGCAGAGGGTAGCGATAGCTAGGGCGTTAATATTAAACCCCGAGTTCATAGTTGCGGATGAGCCTGTATCAATGCTTGATATGTCAATTAGAGCGGAAATCCTTAACTTAATGTTAAAACTTAGGGATGAACATAGCTTAACATATCTTTTCATAACTCATGATCTTGCTGTGGCTAAATACATATGCGACAGGATAGCCATAATGTACTTAGGTAAGATAGTGGAATTAGGCCCTGCTGAAGAAATAATAGACAACCCCCTGCATCCGTACACACAGGCTCTAATAGCTGCTGTACCAACACCAGATCCTGAGGAGAAAATAGGGGAGATTCCGATTAAGGGAGAAGTTCCTTCTCCAATAAATATTCCGAGGGGATGTAGATTTCACCCGAGGTGCATATACGCTAGGCCTGAGTGTAAAGTTCGAGAACCAAAACCCATTGAGGTTTCTAAGGGACATTACGTAGCTTGTCTCCTATACGAATGATGCAGTGTTACTGATTAACTCTCTTTACTTAGTTAGAAAAAGCTTTTATATGTATCTCAGGTCTTATAGTTAAATTTAGGTACATAGCATGTTATCTAATGAAAAGAGACATTTGAAATTTGCTAAATTACGAACATATGCCCTCATAGCGGTACTACTAATTACCTTATTACCATACGTAATGTTCTTGAGGCCTACGAGCGCTGGAGAAGTTCCTCCTGAGCAGGAGCAATGGAAATGGGAACCATATGGTCCCAGAATGGACGAGTACTTATACTCAATAATAACCGATTATGACGCCCAATTAATGGCATTCAAGGCTGGTGAGATCGACACTTCGTACATACAGGCTGCTAGACTTGAAGAAGTAAAGGGCGATCCAAATATATACATACTAACTTATCAGACATTTAACTTACAGTTCCTAGGCATAAACTGCAAGCAGTATCCATGGAACTTTACTGCAATAAGGCAAGCAGTCGCTCACTTAATAGATAAGGAACGTATCGTTCGTGAAGTCTTCCATGGATTCGGAGTCCCGACCGATTCACCAATACCTCCAGTATTTGGAGCTTGGTCTAACCCCAACGTACCCTCATATCCTTACAGCCCAGAACTAGCGAAACAGACGCTTCTAGAGGCTGGCTTTACATATGATGAGGCTACTGGCAAATGGTATGACCCAAATGGAAATGAGCTTCCAACATTCTACATACAGGTACCTCCAGCTGAGCAAGCACCATGGCTATATCAAGAGGCTCAAATGATAGTTGAAGCTGCTCACAGCATTGGCCTCCCATTAGAAGTAGAGGCCATTGAGTTCCAAGCTCTGGTGTCCCAGATATACTCAAGGACTTTCAAGTCCTTCATATTATATCTGGGATGGGCGAGGATTCCAACCCTTGCTTATGAGTTATTCAGGACTGATGGAACGTGGAACTTCTGGGGAATAAGCGATCCCGAAATAGATGAATGGCTAGAGAAGTTCTACTACACGACCGATATAAAGGAGGCTCAGCAATGGCTATGGAAGGTTCAGGAGAAGGTTGCAAAGCTGTTACCATACATACCCATATACATGGGTGTTGCTAACGTAGGCTTTAGAACTGATATAGCTGGTATAGTTCTGAATAAGCCTGTTGGAGGGCAAAACTACCTTACTCTATTAAACGTGCATAGGATAGGTATGCCATTTGGAGGGCGTTTCAGAGATGCCTTAGGCTCTGATCCCAGAGTACTTAATCCATTTACTGCCCTTACTGGAGACGAATGGGCTGTCTTAGACATGGTGTACGAGAGCTTATTCATACCAAACCCGGATGATGTAGCAAGTGACTATCCATGGCTTGCTGAGAGATGGACCATAGAGGAGGTTGAGATAGGCGGTTCCAAGTGCACTAAGATAACCTTCTACTTAGTTAAGAATGCCACATGGCATGACGGAGTCCCCTTCACGGCACGTGATGTAAACTTCACCTTCTGGTTCATCAAGAAGAACCAGCCAGCCCAAATGTACGCTAAGGCATTTGAGAAAATGATAAAAACCGAGGTCATAGACGATTACACGATCGCCGTATACATAAATGGAACTAGCTGGGCGTATCTCTACGATCTAAACGTAGCGATAGTTCCAGAGCACATATGGGGCAATGAGACGCTACTAGAAGAGCATGGCGGATGGGAGTCATGGGACCCAAGTAAAGTACCGCATCCAAGCGTGCCAGGACTAACGTGTCTCGTTGGAACAGGTCCATACATATTCAAGGACAGGAAGCTAGGTGAATACATCCTACTAGTATGGAACCCGAACTACTGGAAACGCCATCCAGAGAAGGGATTAAGCTTAAGCTTCAAGAAAGTGGATGAAATGGTGTATTCAGGAACTCCAATTACAGTAGAGCTTTCCGTAACCGATTACATGGGAAGGGCGGTCGGTAATGCAAGTGTGGTCATAGAGGTAATAAAGGATGGTGAGGTAGTCAAATCCGTAAGTGCCTCGCATAAGGGTGATGGTGTATACACTGCCTCAATAGATACAAGTGGCCTCACTGGAACAATAACCCTTAAGGTAATGGTCTCACAGAAGGTAGGACCTGGCGAGTTGAAGATAAGTAAGGAGACTACGGTTAACGTACTACCATTATGGCGTAAGTACCTACCATATGCTGGCGCTGGCGTAGTAGTAGCAATAGTTGCGTCAATAGTCGTATTGCTATTGAGAAAGAGGTCTTTATCTTAAGTTATCTTAAATCTAGAAAAAACTTTATTTATTTTTTAAATTTTCTAAAACGATAAAGGGTAGGTGTTCACCAAATGAGCACTACTAGTAGCCTCTTAAGATATATGGCTAGAAGGGCCGTAGATAGAGTTGCTGTCCTCTTCCTATCGTTAGTACTTCAATTCCTCCTCCTTAGAGTGCTACCTTATTACGTGTTAGGTATAGACCCATCATTCTTCTTCCTTAATCCAAATCTAACCGAAACACAAAGGGAGCTTATTAGAAAGCAGTTCGGACTAGACGAACCCCTCTTCTCCCAATTCGTCAAGTATGTACTCTGTCTTTTCACCGGTAGACTGGGTTACTCATTCTATACCAGGCGTCCTGTTATATCTGAACTATTAGAGAGACTTCCTAACACAATCCTTCTCTTAGGCACTTCAACTATTCTGACGATAATCATTGGTTTAATAATCGGTATAATAGCTGTGTCTAAGAGAGGATCACGATTCGATGCCACTGTGATAGGTACTAGTATTTTCATAAGTGCCTTTCCAGTTTTCTACATAGGCCTCTTACTGCTACTGATTTTCGGCTTCTATTTAAGATGGTTCCCCTTAGCTGGAACAGTGTCTCGACCGCCGCCAAAGGACCCCGTGGCATATTTAGCTGACGTACTCTGGCATCTTGCATTGCCCTTAACTACCATAGTGGTTGCGGGAGCTGGTGGCTTCGCTCTCTTCATACGTAATCTCTTTCTAACTCAATTAGGTGAGGACTATGTCCTAACTGCGAGAGCGAAAGGCCTTAGCGAGCGTGAGGTAATGTATAAACATGTGATGAGGAACGTACTTCCTCCTGTAATAAACATACTCGCCCTTGAGCTCCCTGGGATAATATCTGGTGCAGTCGTAGTTGAGACCGTGTTCTCTTGGTACGGGGTTGGGAGATGGTTATTCGATGCCGCTATGCAATTTGACTATCCTGTAGTCCAAGCTGTCCTATTCATACAGGTAGTCCTCACTATAGTATCATTATATATTGCAGACCTAGTCATAGCGATTTTAGACCCTAGGGTTAGGTTGAGGTGATCCTATGTCAGAAAGCCCTCTTAAGAGGATATGGTATTCAACTAAGAATCTTCTCTTCGAGCTTAGATTACATAAGACAGGTCTAATAGGACTAATCATACTCCTCTTCTACACCATAGTCGCGATATTCGCTCCTTATATAGCTCCAAATGATCCTAACAAGATGCAACTAGCCGATAGTTATGCTTATCCCGAGTGGTTTGCCATATTCCCTAAGTACAGGAACCTTCCTAGAAACATATTCTTAAACATAGGCTACCACGATTGGTCAATTTCCATAGAAGGTGATAACCTATCCGTAGATGAAGTTAATGGCTATACCGTCATAATTGCTCGATGTAGCGATCATACATCTTATGGTAGCGTACTAATGGAATACTCCTTCAATTATTCGTATGATCCCCCAAGGAGGTTTGAAGGTGAGATTCCATATAGAGTTGATATATACGATGCTACTGGTAGCTACGTTAGGATAAAGTGTTTCATAATAACGCCTAGCGGGAGGAGTTACGAACTATATGATAGTCGACCCATAGCATATAATCTCTCACGCCTAGATGCACCTGGTACATATGATGCAAGAGACGTATTCCTGAAGATAAAGCTGGGCTTCTCTCCTCATGATTACCTTGGCGAGAAAATATTCAATGAAAAAGGCACATATACCTTAAGGTTACTAGTACAAGTATTTACGGTTAAGGGAGATGGCTATGTTGAGGTAAAGCTTGCGAATAAGACCTTTAGGATATACGGTATGCTTTACGGACTACTTGGAACAGACAACCTAGGCTGTGACCTATTTTCGAACCTAGTTTACGGAACTAGAATATCATTAATAGTAGGGATCCTAGCTTCAATAATCTCGGTCTCATTAGGCTTAATAGTCGGATTGATAGCCGGATATAAAGGCGGGATTACTGACCAGATATTGATGTTCTTCACCGATACTCTCCTCTTCATGCCTATTCTTCCACTCATAATTGCAATAAGCGTCTTCATAGGTAAGAGTTTGTATTTAGAGATAGCCCTTATAGCGCTATTGAGCTGGATGGGACTAGCTAGGAATATAAGAGCATATGTAATGTCGTTGAGGGATAGTATGTACGTAGAAGCAGCTAGGGCGATAGGCGCCTCGGATATGTACATAGTATTTAGGCATATATTACCACAACTATCCCCACTAATATACATTAGCTTAGTTATGAGAATTCCTGGAGCAATACTCCTTGAAGCAACGCTCAGTTTCTTAAATCTAGGAGATCCATCCGTTCCATCGTGGGGTAGAATGCTTTACAATGCTAGATATGCTGGTGCCTTTTCTAGACTAATGTGGTGGTGGGTTATACCACCTGGTTTAGCAATAACGTTCTTAGCGCTTGCTTTCATACTATTAGGTCATGCCTTAGATGAGATATTGAATCCAAGACTTAGAGTAAGGCGTTAAGAATGAGCGTGAAGTTGAGTAGATTGATTAAAAGATGTTTAGTGGAGTTACTCTACATAACAACATTAGCGTATATGCTCTTTCAGCAGGCCTTTACTGGAAGGATGAACGTTCATTCTCTCATCCTCGCCTTTCTCTTCGGCCTTCTATCTATAGTATACGGATATTTAATGGGTGATATTAGGGATGCTATAATTGGCTATTTAGCTTCCCTAGCCCTAGCTACAGCAGTGTCAGTATTGCTGATAAGACGTCCAATCGAAATATACATTAGTGAGGTCTCAGCGGAGCTAGTCACAATGCATTCCCTAAGAAATGCTCTTATTTATGCTCTCTTTGCCATAACCCCATTCTCAATAGTTCTAATACCAATTGGAGTGTACCTTACAACAGTTGTTGATTCAAATACCATGATGTACGTGCTCTTCATATCCCTAACGCTAGTACCCTCTTCAATGCTCATAGTGAGTTATAATAGGTATTGTGGAAGCATATATTCAATAAGGAGACTGGAAGTTCACGTTGAAGATATAAGTATAGGCCTAGTAAGTAATCGTGCTTTCCTTAACATGACCTATACAATATCTAATGGTGGTATAAGAGAGGTTAGGATAGTCCTGATAAACTATAAAATATACTTCGGACAGGAGATCGCAAGAGACGTCAGTGAGAACTTCTATGCATTACCTCTTGTCATAAGGCCTCACGTTATAGTAACCAGATACATGTCAGTAGAAGTGCCGAAATTCAAAATAGAACGAAACTTAATAGCAAGCGGTAAACTTAGAGTTTCAATAATCTTTGAGATATATCTTAAAACGCCCTTTGGAAATACGCCTGTAACATTCCATTACACTACTCTTCTAAGTCCATTACAAGCCTAATCCCAGAGTAATAATATCCATCTGGTCCAACTTCCGTAATAAAGTAGTAGAGCCTACCACCAAGCCTCCTCTCCTCATTAAGTACATAAGCATAATGCATGATCTCTGAGAAGAGGTATCCACAAATTACGCTCAGGATTATGCCTAAGGCTATAACTGGATCTATGATGAGGGGAAGAATTAAGGGAAGTATCGTTAGGAGGAGTATGCGTGCTAGGAAACGGTAATATCTTTCCTCACTACGTCGTCTCTCCAAGTATTTTCCATCTTTACTAACATACTTTAAGACTTTCTTAAACTTGGTGATCTTATATAATGTGATAGCGCCGAATGTTGATGGAAGCCCCACTATAAAACTTATAACAAATCTAAGCAATTGTGTGTTAAATAGCAAATATAACGATAACATAGTAGATAACGCTACTACTATTGCTCTAAAATAGAATCCTCTTCTTGAG
>QMSL01000057.1 GCA_003649665.1 Thermoprotei archaeon
GGTCTAGTGCTTCTTAAAACGTTATATGCCTCCCTTAACTCCTTCATTAATTCCTCTACGGTCTTAGCGTTACTCCTAAATGCAGCTAAAGCTAGACCAAATGCAGCTGCAGCACCTATAGCAGGCGCTCCACGAACTGTCATGTCACGTATTGCCTTGGCTACATCCTGATATGTCTTACAAACGATAAACTTTAGCTTATGCGGGAGCTTATTCTGGTCCACCAAATATACCTTGCCGTCCTTCCAGTAAATAGTCCTAAAATCACTAAAGTAAAGTTTGTTCACACTAGTCACCGATATAGAATTTAAGGTTCAGTAATATTAATTATAGTTTTCATTTACTGAGGTGTGATAAATCTTCATCTGATAATACTAGCAATGCATGAGCCTCACAATCAGGTGGAAGATTAAGTCTTTCAGTCCAATCCTCACCTATTGCAATTAAAACGAAGAATCCCACAACCTTTGTTCTTATCCTCTCATGGAGTATTCTAATAAGGGCATTATGTTCGCTTCCATCCCTAAATATATCATCAACTACCAATACGTAGTCTGCCTTCCGAATAAGACCTCTTGGAAGATATAGGGTCTTCATTGTCGTTCCAGTTACATATGGTTCCTCATAGAAACTTGAGATCCCCAACTCGCGAGTTTTCTTCGCATAAATTAAGGGGACGTTAAGAGTTGTGGCTACATGAGTGGCTAAGGGAATCCCATCACTTGCAATCGTTACGACCTTTGTTATACGTTTTCCAGAAAAGAGCTCTATGACTTGTCTTGTGACAAGTTTCAATAAGGTCATGTTAGATAGTATCTCAGTCATGTTAATGAAACCGTATTTGTCAACACTTATACTCGACCTTATAAGTCTCCTTAAGTTTATGAAAGAGGAGAGCTTTCTAATTATGTAATGTGCTCTTTTAAAGGAAGGTAAATACTCCCCCTTTATATATCTGGAGAGGACTACAGGCGATATATTGGTTCTCTTCGCTAATTCCCTTAAGCTCATAACCTCTCTAGCTAAGGATAAGAGCTCAACTGCGTAAATCTGCGTATCTACTTCTCTAAGTCTTCTTCCAAGCACGTGAAGCCCTCTAAATGATAAAAGAGTATTAAATATAAAACAATTTTTACTTGTGGAACTCGCATATAGTATACGTGAAGACAGGGAGTAGGTACATAGCTGAGTTACCGGAAGATTTAAGGAGAAGAATGATAGAGCATTACAAAACGTTAATTAAAAAACTAGATGAGAGAACACTCGCGGACTTCCTCTTGGAAATACTTAAGTTAAGTGAGCGTGGTTATACAGCACAATACATCGGAAAGTTTAGAAGTACCATATTTGAAGAATACGTTGTTCTACTTCTAAGAAGGATATGTAATAAAACCTTAAGCGTAGTTAGACAAGCAAAAATACCGTTAGGAGATTATGAGGTTACAGTAGATGTAGCAGTAATGCAGAGAAATAAGCCGAGTCTAATAATAGAATGCAAGGTGGATCTTGATGCTTCCAGACTTAAGACGGCCCTTGGAGAATATCTGATCTTAAGTAATGCCTATAAAAACCTAAGGTACCTCATTGTGTATTTCAATTCTTTGATAAGTCAGGAGCTTTACAGAATAGCATCTAGATTCGTGCCAATAGTTCATGTGACAGAGCTTCGGAAAACTGTAGTTAAGGTTCTAAAGGACTCATTAGTAAATCAATAACGATGTTAAAACGCTTATATTGAGGAGGACGTAAGAATAACATATGTACAAAAGAGACGATACAGTCGCTATTCATGGACACGAATACTTTGATCCCATTTCAGGGGCATTTATAGTTCCAATATATCAAAGTGCTATATTTAAGCATATGGATGAGGAAGGAAGGCTTAGGAGCACTGATAGAGGAACTGATTTGAAGTATTCAAGAGAGGAGAATCCAACGGTAAGAGCTCTTGAAAAGCTTTTAACAAAGCTTGATTCAGGAGAGGATGCACTATGCTTCTGCAGTGGAATGGCAGCCATATCCACTACACTTATTGGCTTGCTAGATAAGGGCGATAAGGTATTAATCACGAAGGAGGCATACGGAACCACAATTGAGCTTGTCGAAGACTTGAGAAAGTATAGTATCGAAGTTGAAATGGTATATCCTGATACCGAGAAAATCCTAGAGTCGATAACGAAGGACGTAAAAGTGGTATTTTTAGAAACTATGACTAATCCTACATTGAAGGTGATTGATATTAAGGAAGTAGCAAAGGCGTGCTTGGACGAGGGCGTACTCCTATTGTAGACAATACGTTTGTCACCCCGATATTATATAAGCCCTTAAGGGACAAGGTAAGCATAGTAATCCATAGTACAACTAAGTACATAGCTGGTCATAATGATGTTGTAGGAGGGGTTGTAATTAGTAATAGAAACATGATAAGAACTTTATGGGACTGGAGAAGGAAGTTAGGAGGTATAATGTCTCCATTTGATGCATTTCTAACATTACGTGGGGTAAAGACATTAGGTATACGCATGAGAAAGCATTGCGAGAATGCGATGGCAATAGCCGAATATTTAGCAGAACATCCTAAAGTAGTAGAGGTACTATACCCAGGATTACCCGATAGCCCTTATCATGATGTTGCAAACAAGTTATTCGTACACAAGCTATACGGTGGTGTCGTAAGCTTCAGAATAAAGGGAGGAAGGGAAGAGGCATTTAAACTAATGAAGAGTGTTAAATTAGTAAAGGTAGCTCCAAGTTTAGGAGGACCTGAGAGCTTACTTACGTATCCTATAATAAGCGCTTCGAAAAACATGAGACCTGAAGTAAGAGAGGAAGTTGGTATTACAGAGGATCTAATGAGGCTCTCGGTAGGTCTTGAGGACGTCGATGATATTATAGAGGATCTAAGTAACGCATTGGAAGGAATATAAATAATTTACGTGTTAAGCTGTGCCTCCTCTTAATTTCCTCTTAAGCTTTACAATAGACACTATATCATTAGGAGTTATGACGGAAATTCCAGTAATCCCCCCTAATATCTCGATCTGAACTATTTTATCGGGGTGCTCTAAATCCACCTTGCGTGGTATATGTTTAGCTATGGCCTCTATTAGCTTACGTCTATCTATATTCGTAAACCTCTTGTTTATTGTAATTCTATACTTCTCCTCCGGAGATATCTTGCTGTTAGCTAATTCCGTAGCTGCTTGGACTATTAAATCAAACTCCGTTGGCACTACCTTCTCTATTGGAATTAATTTTAGTGTAAATCTGAATTCCCAAGGCCTCTTTTTTGCTAATTCCTTGAGTCTTCTTATAGCCTCGAAGGGATTTAAGCTTGTTTTAGCTAATACTAAGCCAGGTATGCCAGATGCTTTTGCAGTTGCTGAGTCATCTCCTATCTCGCTTAGAAGGTATATTAGCTCGGATCTACAATCAAATTCTCTCATACGACCTGTTGAAACGAGTAAGTTGAAGTCAGGTATTCTTTGACTCATTTTCTCAATACTCTTAATACATCTTTAGCTTTTATAATACCTTCCCTTCTAATTATTGGTGGATCTACAGTTAAATCTACAATAGTAGAGGGTATGCCCAATGGAGCACTACCTGAATCGATCACTATATCAACTAAGCTGCCAAGCTCCCTTATGGCCTCCTCAGCGCTTTTAGGAGGACTATGGCCGCTTATATTAGCGCTAGTTCCAATAAGTAGACCACCACATATTTCTATTATTTCACGGGCAATTTCATGATTTGGTATTCTCACGCCAACTGTGTTCCTACCTGCTGTTACAATAGATGGTAAAGTTTCCTTCTTCTTTACTACAATGGTGAGAGGCCCTGGCCAAAAAGCCTCTGCAAGCGTGAGAGCTCTCTCATCAAAGTCACATATCTTAAATATATGTTCAAGTCGAGAGGCAAGCACTGGAAGTGGTTTTGATTGTCTTCTCTTAACATGAAAGACCTTTTTAACAGCATCTACGTTAAATGGATCAGCTCCAAGTCCATACACCGTATCAGTTGGATATATTATTAAACCACCGCTTTTAACTATGTCCTTAATTAAAGTAGCTACACGCCTAATGTCATCAACTGTGTTTACTTTAAGGAGTCTCATAGCTCTCAATAAACTCGTTTCATGATATTAACGTTTAAATCTACCGTATACGCGATATTATTCGAGAGTGTTAGAATGAGTGGGCCAGAAATTGTAGTTAAGACTGTTAACCTTCACAAGTATTACTTCCTAAAGGGTGAGACCGTAAGAGCTCTTAAGGGAATAAACCTAGAAGTTTATAGAGGAGAGTATGTATCAATATTGGGTCCATCTGGTTCAGGTAAGACAACACTCTTCAACATGATAGGAGGACTAGACAAGCCAACAAAGGGGACAGTATACTTAGAGGGACATGATCTAACTAAACTTAATTCCGTTCAGCTAGCGTGGATGAGGTGCCACAGAGTAGGTTATATTTTCCAGACGTTTAACTTAATCCCAGTACTAACTGCCTTAGATAACGTTATGTTACCAATGATATTCGCAGGACTACCAAGGGAGAAGCGTATAGAGAAAGCTAAGCATCTACTTGAGCGTGTTGGTCTTGGTGATAGGTTGCATCATAAGCCTGGTGAGCTTAGTGGTGGTCAGCAGCAAAGAGTAGCAATAGCAAGAGCACTAGCAAACGACCCAGCAATAATATTGGCTGACGAGCCTACAGGAAACTTAGACCTAGTTACGGGGTATAAGATAATTCAGCTATTAAAGGAGCTAAACAGGGAGAAGGGTGTTACTGTTATTACTGCAACACATGACCTAAAAATGATAGACGTAAGCGACAGAATAGTTTGGATAAGAGACGGTATGATAGAGCATATAGAGAAGAGATTAGGCGTTGAGCTAACCGGAGAGGAGCTAAAGATAGAGTTCTAAGGGATCTGAGCAAACTTTTTAATAACCGAATCATTTATTAACTCCTTTTGTAAGCATGTAGTGAAGATGAGGCGAAAAATATGCTCAGATTTTGCCCAAAGTGTAATAGTCTAATGGTTCCAAGGAAGGTAGACGGAAAGGTATATCTAGTATGCACCTCATGTGGTCATAAGATACAGCCTAAGGATAAGATGGTACTAGCGACTAATGTCTCACCGGATAAACATTATAAGATAGGAGTTATCGAATTGGGGTTAAGAAAAGTTAAGAAGGACGAACAGGAGATATATAGAGAGGAGTACTATAGCATATTCCTGGATACTTATGCGGAAACATATGAAGAAGGTTCAGAGGAATAAATCCTCAAGGTACGCTATTATCCTCCCTTTACTTTCTAGACTCTCAATCTCCGCCAATGTATTTGCATTCAAAACCCTTATCATTACTCTATCCTTATCGAAGCTCTCGCCCTCTATCCTAGCAGCTATTACAGAATGAGTATGCTTAGGAATTCGATACTCTATATTAAGGGAGCTAGGTAAGTTATCAAATGTAAGGAAGTAAACATCACCTATACCACGTATATTCCATTTACGTAGTGAGCCACGAGGGTTCTCAGATACCATTATGATAGGCTTTAAGGGACCTATTACTAAACGTACTTTCTCTAAATCCTTATAACTAAATGAGTATCTTATTTTCAGGTTCCTAAAGTACGTCTCCTCACCATAAATTTTATCTTCTACTTTGCACCTCAGGCATTCGCTTAGGAAGGTACCACCCACGTTTAGATGTACAGAGTATAGGTATATTAACTTACCATTCACATTGCGTATATCCCTAAGTGGTCTCCAGAAGTACAAGTCCTCCTTTTTGATAAGGGGGCCAGGCTTAGTGGATTTTATTATTAAATCCTCAGGAGCTTTGAAGGAAACTATAACATCAAGTGGTGAAGAGGATTCGTATACGATGAGCATACGTCTTGGTATAAATTCCTCAGAGAGATTGCCCTCAAGGAACCAAGTAAGTCTCATTTTATTTCACTCACTATAAAAATATCTAAGTGAGAATTCATTAAGCTTTATGGTGTAAGGAATCATGGTTAGAATAGCGGTAATAGACAGAGATCTCTGTAAGCCCAGGAAGTGTAACTTAGAATGCATAAGATTCTGTCCAATGGTTAGATCAGGACGAAAGGCTATAGAGTTTAATGAAGAATTGAGAAGACCTGTGATTCATGAGATGTTATGCATGGGATGTGGAATCTGCGTGAAGAAGTGTCCTTTTAATGCCATTTATATAGTTAATCTCCCTGAGGAACTGGAGGAGGAATGTATACATAGGTATGGAATTAATGGATTTAAGCTCTATAGGTTACCCATTCCTAAGAGGGGCAAAATATTAGGGATAATAGGTCAGAATGGAGTTGGTAAAAGTACCGCACTTAAGATTTTAAGTGGAAGGCTTAAGCCTAATCTAGGCAGAGTAGATGAGCCGCCAGAGTGGGATGAGATAATAAGGAGATTTAGAGGAACAGAACTTCAACCCTATTTCAAAGCACTTGTCAATGGTAAACTCAGGGCTGTGATAAAGCCGCAATATGTGGATCTATTACCTAAGAAGATAAGGGGAACCGTAGAGCAAGTCATTTTAATCGCAGATGAAAGAGGCATAGCACATGAGTTGTTAAAGGATCTTGAATTAGAGGATATAAAGGATAGAAGGATATCTCATCTCTCAGGAGGCGAGTTGCAAAGGCTTGCGATAGCGATCACCATGTGTAGAGATGCCGATGTCTACCTTTTTGATGAACCTTCAAGCTTTCTGGATGTATATCAAAGGATGAAGATTGCCAAACTGATAAGAAATCTAGCGCTAGAAGATAAGATAGTTGTGGTCGTAGAACACGATTTAGCGGTTTTGGATTATATATCAGATCTGGTCTCGATAATATATGGAACGCCTGGGGCCTACGGAATAGTTACTGAACCTCGTGGAGTGCGTGTAGGCATAAATGAATACCTTGATGGTTACTTACCTCAGGAGAATATGAGAATTAGGGAGTACAGGATAGTGTTTGATCTAAGACCTTTGGAGAGATCATGGAAGCCGGAAGATATCTTATTTACGTGGCCCAAAATGACTAAAAGATTGGGCTCGTTTAAGCTCATAGCAGAACCCGGCGAGGCCCATGTAGGAGAAGTAATAGGACTACTAGGCCCTAATGGCATAGGAAAAACTACGTTTATAAGGTTACTAGCTGGAGATCTTGAGCCTGATGAAGGATATTCACCATTAGGGAAAATAGAATATAGCTATAAGCCACAATACATAGCTTCTGACCTCGATATTAGTGTTGAGGAGTTTATAAAGGAGAAGGGGGATAAAAGCGCTTTATCGAATAGTTGGTTCCTTTCCGAGGTAATAAAGCCCTTAGGTATAGATAGACTCCTCGATAGACGAATAAACGAGCTTTCTGGAGGGGAATTACAGGTAGTATACATAGCGGCTTGTTTAGCGAAAGATGTAAAGGTTTACTTGATAGACGAACCATTCGCATATCTTGATGTTGAGCAGAGATTTAGGGTTTCCAGAGCTATTCGCCACGTCGTCGAGGCGAGAGCAGCTGTCGCCTTTGTTGTAGAACATGACATAATTGCACATGACTTCATAGCCGATTCCTTAATAGTTTTCAACGGAAAGCCAGGAATAGAGGGATACGCCTTAGCCCCATTAGATCTTAAAAGCGGTATGAATAAGTTCCTTAAGCAAGTCGGTATAACGTTTAGAAGGGACCTTCATAGTAAGAGACCGAGAATAAACAAGGAGGGATCCTATCTAGATAGATTGCAGAAATCCATTGGCGAGTATTATTACGTTGGATGACCTCTATATTATCATAAAATAAA
>QMSL01000058.1 GCA_003649665.1 Thermoprotei archaeon
AGACTTCCTCTGAAACGACCTTCCTTACCCTTTAGACGTTGAGCAAGGGTTCTAAGAGGTCTACCTGACCTATGCTTAGCGGGAGGTATTCCTGGAACTTCGTTGTCAAAGTATGTTGTTACATGGTATTGAAGGAGTTCCCACAGATCCTCAATTATCGGCTGTGGAGCACCGGCTTCTATGTTCTCCCTTAGCCTTTCGTTTATCCTAATAATATCAACGAGTTTGTGTGTAAGGTCATCTTCGGATCGAACTCCTGATTCAAGCGTTATAGATGGCCTTACACAGACTGGAGGTACTGGTAAGACCGTTAATACGAACCACTCAGGTCTAGCTACCTTAGGGTTAATTCCTATAAGTTCAAGATCTTCATCAGGTATTTTCTCTAATCTTGCTCGAATTTCACTAGGTGTCAGTCTAACTAAGCCTTCTTCTCTCTCTTCATAAAAGGTAGTTGGTTTCTCTAGCCTTATCTTGTACTGTGGAGCATGACAATGAGGGCACTCCTCATTATCCATTGCCCTCTTGAGGATAGCATTTGCTAACTTAAGACTGAGCGCACGCCAGCGCTCTTTATATCTTTTCATTCTTACTCGATACTTATCGATCTCGTCCTGTGGTAGAAGAAGCCTGCCACAGTTCCTGCAGGTTGCTCTTAGTAATTGATGTATTATTTTTACAAAGCCTACGTGAATAACTGGGCGAGCTAGCTCTATATGACCGAAATGACCAGGACAAGAATCTATTAAGTTACCACACGTCTCACAACGAACGCCCGGCTCAATAGTCCCAAGACGTCTATCCATGAGGCCAGAGCGTATGGGCATTCCATCTTCATCGTAAGTATCTGCAGTAATTACAGCCGTTACTGACATTTTCCTAATGGTCTCTGGATCTAGGACCCCGAATTCGATCGCACCAATTCTTTTAGTTATACGTTCAAAGGATAACATACTACTCCACCTCCGTCTTATCACGAAGCTTTAGTTTCGGATAGATGCACATACTCATAAGCTCTTGGAGTAGTAGCTTAAACGCATAAGACATTTCCACAGGATAAAGCTCTCCTTTCTCACCATGTATTGGGCATACTAGTCTATCACGTTTCCTATCATACCATCCAATCATGCCACATTTGGCACAGACGTACGCGATATATCTATCGCTTTGCTCGAATAATCTCTCCCTTAATAGCAATGAAGCGCCATGACCTATTAATGTATCACGTTCCATTTCACCAAAGCGTAGACCTCCTTCACGTGCCCTACCCTCAGTTGGTTGTCTTGTAAGTATCTGAACTGGACCTCTTGCACGAGCATGCATCTTATCAGAGACCATATGATGTAGCTTCTGATAATAGACTATCCCTATAAATATTGGAATCTCCATTAATTCTCCAGTTATACCATTGTACATAGCTTCTCTACCATCAGGCCTGAAGCCTAGTTTTAATAACTCCTCTCGAAGTTTCTCCTCGGATTCGCCATAGAAGGGAGTACCATCAACGAAGCGCCCAGCAAGACTTGCTACCTTCCCGCCAATGGACTCTATAAGTTGACCTAATGTCATTCTGGATGGGAAAGCGTGCGGATTTATTATTAGATCAGGCGTTATGCCGTCTTCGGTAAACGGCATATCCTCCTGTGGAACAATCATACCTATCACCCCCTTCTGTCCATGTCTTGAAGCAAATTTATCGCCTAGTTCAGGGATCCTTAGGTCTCGTACACGAACCTTTACTAGCTTATTACCATCTGCGTTTTCAGTGATCAATACTAGGTCAACTATGCCTGATTCGCCTAAGCGCATGCCAACAGAGGTATCTCGCTGAAGACTACCTATGGTCTCAAACGTATGATACTCCTCAAGGAATCTTGGAGGCGATACTCTACCTATTAATACCTTCCCGCCGGTTACGTAAACTTCAGGATCCACAATACCATCTTCACTAAGGCAGGAATATGCCTCCTCTCCTCTATAGCTCCTAACATTAGGCTCAGGTATTGTTATCTTATCCTCTTGTCCACCTGGATATCTACGCTCCTCAGCTTCATAGGTTCTGAAGAAAGTTGATCTTGCAAGACCACGTTCAATTGAGGCTTTGCTCATTACGATAGCGTCTTCTATGTTGTAACCCTGCCACGTTCCTACAGCAACAATCATATTTTGGCCAGCAGGGCGATCATTATATCCTATGAGTTGTAGCCCCCTGGTTTGTACTAATGGGACTTGTGGATAGTGTAGAAGATGCATTCTCGAGTCCGTACGATATCTAAAGTTTAGTGAGGGAATTCCTAATGCTTGCTTACCCATTGCAGCTTCATATGAGTTACGTGGTGACTGATTATGTTCAGCGTAAGGTATTATGGAGGCGACTATACCTAGAATTGCAGTTGGCATTAACTCCATATGGGTATGCTCAGGAGTTAACTCATCCGGATCCGTGGCAATATATGCGTTCTCTTCTTCTTCGGCATCAAGATATTCCACTATACCACGTTTAATTAAGTCATTCCAGGTCCACTCACCCTTACGTATCTTCTCCACGTGCTCTGGTTTCAATTTAAGCTTTCCGTTTTCTACAACTAGTAGAGGACGTTGTATTCTACCAGGATCAGTGTTAATGTAGATTTCATTTATGTACTTAGTCTTATAGTGGGCAATATTTACTTCAGGGCTTAATAAACCATTTCTACGCATACGTCTTAATTCACTTACTAATTTTTCTGGTTCCTCATGAATTCCTATAAGTCTACCGTTTAGTATTACCTTAGCTCCACGGATGCCTTTATGTCTAGCTATGTCTATGGGAATTACATTAAACTTCTCAAGTAATAATCGTTCTACTTCACGCTCATCACACCCAACGCTTATACGAGCCATCAATGCTAGATTCTTCACTAGACCACAGTTCTGTCCCTCAGGACTTTCAGCAGGACATAGACGACCCCACTGAGTGGGATGAAGATCTCTAGCCTCAAAGTGTGGTTGGCTTCTACTAAGTGGAGATACAACTCTCCTTAAATGACTTAATGTTGACAGGTAATTTGTCCTATCTAGAAGTTGGCTTACACCAGCTCGTCCGCCAACCCAATTCCCTGTAGCTAAAGCATGTTTAAGTCTCTCAGTGATTACATCAGCTCTTACGATAGTGTTAAGATTTATAGGACGATTTCTGCTCTTAAGTCTCTCAAGTTGATATCGCACATCATTTACGAATAGCTTAAAGGTTACTCTGAAGAGTTGAGCTAGGAGATCTCCTGCTAATTTTAAGCGTTTATTGGCATAATGATCCTTATCGTCTGGCTTTCGCCTTCCTAAGTATAACTCTAGAAGTTTCTCTGCCATATGTCCTAAGAAGTAACCCTTCGCCTTACGAGCCTCTTTAGTAGTGCCTATGTGGGGAAGGAAGTACTTGTCTATGATCTGTTCAGCACGTTGAATTCTATACTCCCTCGTCTGACCTATGGCTACACGACCTCCTATGTAGTTTAAGGCATCTTCAGCTGTCCTTATGTGAGATTCCTGAATTAATGATTGATATAGCTCAGCTTGAATTTCAGGATCATCGCTTACCGCAAGGACTATATCCCTATCACTTTCAAAGCCTAAAGCACGCATCATTACTACAAAGGGTATTCTCTCAGGTACTGCAGGGAAGGATACATGTAATGTATGATCCTTTAAGAGCTCTAACGTTACTGAGACCCTGACTGTTGTGGTAGCAGAGAAAACCTTAGCAGTGTATAATACAGAGGAACTCGCTCCTCCTTTATCGACGAGAATTCTATTTACAGCTAGGTCTTCTTGAGCTATTAAAACCCTCTCAGAACCATTCACTATGAAGTAGCCACCTGGGTCTCTTGGATCCTCGCCTATGCTCATTAATCCCTCTTCATCCATTTTAGATAATGGGCATAAAACGGATTTGACCATTATTGGTAATTGTCCTATATATACCTCTACTGGTTCGCGTTCCTCTCCATTTATGACAGGGATCATGGTAAGGTATAAAGGTGCAGCATACGTCAAATTCCTCATACGGGCCTCCATGGGGTAAATCTCTGTCTCAGAGCCATCTGCTTCGCGAACTCTAGGTGTTCCAATGCGGATCTTTCCAAGCTTTATGTAAAAATCAGGAAAACTAGTCTCTATTACTCCAACTTCATCCACTATAGCCTGAAGATCATGTTCTACGAAGCGGTTATAGCTATCAAGGTGTTGTCTTACTAGACCATGCTCTTTAATGAATGCCTCGAAGAGCGTCCATCTATCATCCACGGATGGGAATATATCAGATCTTTTATTTGACATATAAAGACATCACCTCTAACCTGGAACTACATATCTATATGCTATCGAGTATCCAGCAAGCTTACTCTTCCTTATAATTTTTATTATATCACCAGGCTTTGCACCAAGCGCTTTTGCAGCCGGATCTGATGCTCTAATCCAAGGTAGTTGCCAAGGTTGAACGCCTAACTCCTTTAATACCTTTTTAGCCTCCTCTTTTGTTAGAAGAATATGCTTAGGTACTAACACATGATCAAAGATATTGAACTTTTTGGGCATTATTAAAAACCTCCTGCCTACTAGACAAGGATGAGAATATATATAAATTTTGCTGAGACCTAGTGGATATGGCGGGCCGGCCGGGATTTGAACCCGGGACCACTGGGTTAAAAGCCCAGCGCTCTTCCTGGCTGAGCTACCGGCCCCATTAAAGACTGAATGCGACACATATAAATTTCTTACCCATGGCAATAAGGTAACGTTACAATCTATAGCTTAATCACCTCAACCTGGTTAAAGACCTACTATAAATGGATCTCTTGGTTTTAGAACTTCTCTCAGAAATACTGTAGCGTAGGAACCGCTTGGCATGAAAAATGTTACTGTAACTGTATCATCATTAATGGAGAAGTCATACAATAAGGGATTACAGGATAACGGACGTAGAGTACCCTTGATGGGAGGAGCGATCGGATAAACTTCTTTAAATAGCTTAAGGTCGATCCCTTCCTCTTCTAAAATCTTTATAAGCATCTCATCTAACCGTGTATCGTTAATAGGCGTAGCGTAGCCTACGAGGGGTAACTCGATTCTAGCTAACCCTAGGTCAACGTATTCTTGTAGCTCATCTATGTCAGAATCACGCTCAGCTTTTCTAACATAACCACTAGATAGTAGAAATACATTGTCGCCATGTATTACTTCATTTAGTCCTATTCCAAGAGACAGTCTATAGCTGACGAGCTTATTAAATATATATGATTGGTAAGCCTCAATGAATAATTTACGAAGCCATTGTGGAAGCCTGAGAAGCGCGCCTTTATAATCATTACGATGTCTTGAGAGGTATTTTATCACTATGCGTTCGTATTTAAGAGAAGGGGGAAATCTGTTTAAGGCGCGCTTAAAGTCCATGGTCTCCTTTAAGAATTCACGCGCTTCCTTACTTCGTGGGCTCTCATGAGGATATACGGAAAGAAGAAGCTCCATTATAGCAGCCTCATAATCGCCGAGCAATATATATCGTCCTATTATATGCGTATTAGGGCGGATCGTACCAAATCGTTGATAGCCAAAATAATTAGGAAGACCACCATACACTCTTATTTCATGCATTAATTTTTCAAAAACGTTCTTGAAAACATCCCTTGTGACGTTGACTTCCCTAATTGTAATTTTAAAGATATTCCCCAAATTTCCCCCGACACTTAAGCCTTTTGGCGAGAAGCCTACAAACGATAACGCAATATATCTGCCATCGCTCTCACTCTTGAGTATGTTATCCCTAACCTTATCAGATAAAGGGATACTTATGAACTGATGGGATACAGCACGCGTATCCTTTATGCCTGCCATGCCGATATTGTTGGTTCCAAACTCGCTCTTAAGCCAAGAAAGCATAGTATTGAATGGAATGTTCGATTTAGAGAGGACATAGATAGCGTAGAGACCTCGCGTTTTATCATATAATACTTTAAGACCTTTAACGTTGATTGCAATAATGCCCTGACGTGATACTTCAAATACCTGAAAGTCCTCAGGGCTTTTTCGTAGCTTTCCACGTATAGGGGGAGTACTTGTCACATAATATTCCATACCAATCAACACATCTAATTCCGAATTTGTCCTTAAGAATGAGTACATATCCTTCAAGGCTAATAAGTACCTCGTGTTAATATAGTTTAAGGTGTCCAGTTACTTTATTTATTAATTTCGCGGGAGCTGGACCTATGCCGAGGGCCGTTATGGTATTAGGGGGTAGTTCTGTGAAACCAGCATCCCGAATTATTACCGCGGGTAAGCCTAAAGACTTCGCCTTCTCATATAATTTCATTAGCTCATTGAGGTCTGCCCTTAATGCTATCTTTTTCTGATTTTGATTGAACCATTTTTCAACCCACGTAGGATTTATTTTTCGGGCTTCTTCAAGTGCGGATACAGCTGCATGAGCGGCTTGGACAGCGGCTTTTCCTGGGCTCATTTTTATGTCGCTCCGCAAGATAAGAACCTGTTTGTATTCTTCGTAACCCTCCTCCATATGATCTACCTAAGTGTAGGATATTACGTGTTCCAGATTAATTACATTTCGCGAAAGATATTTATAGACAGTAGTTGTGCTTAAATGCGATGTTATATGAGCGAGCTAAAACTACCCGTATGTAGTTCATGTGGTAGACCAATACCACCATATGAGAGAGGAGTAAGGTTTCCATGCCCTAATTGCGGTGAGGTAATAATATGGCGATGCGCACGATGTCGCAAAATGGTAAATCCGTATAAGTGTCCTAAATGCGGATTTGAGGGGCCTTAACATGAGTGGAGGTAGAGTCTTGGTAGTAGTTAAGGTCTATCCAGAGAGCCCAGAGGTAAGCATAGAAGATCTTATTGAGCGCATAAAGAGTGTTCTCCCTCAAAACATAAGTCTAGAGAAGAGTGAAATAGAGGAGATAGGATTTGGTATAAAAATACTAAGAGCATATATTGTCATGCCTGAGGAGTACGAGGGAGGGACAAGCGATATAGAGAACAAATTACTCGGTACTGAGGGAGTGAGTCAAATCGAAATAGAATACGTAACGAGGTTACCCTCGTAAATTAAAGCGTAAGTACAATAAATTTATGAACGTTCTTTCCTATTTATATTGGAAGAATGGTGCGTAGGGAATAACAATGACTAGTAGAAACAATAAGGAGAGGAGGGAAGTTCGTCTAAGAGTGGCTGAGGCAAGTCAGAGAGATATAGGTAGAGGAAAAGTTCGAATACCTCCTGAGATAATGAGCAAGCTTGGAGTCACAGTAGGAGATGTAGTCGAGATTATAGGTAGGAGGAGAACAGCAGCAGTCGTATGGCCAACACATGCTGAAGATCAAGGAATGGATATAATAAGGATGGATGGCATCACTAGGAAGAATGCGGGAGTGAGCATAGGAGATAGGGTCATAGTGAGAAAAGCCATTGTAAAACCCGCACAAACAGTAAAACTAGCTCCAGCCTCCATACAGTTAACTGTAGATTCTAATTTCGTGAATTACATAAGGAGAAGACTACTAGACTATCCGCTTACTGAGGGGGACTACATACAAATTCCAGTATTAGGTCAGCCAATACCCTTCGTAGTTGTTAAGACTAGACCCTCAGGCGTTGTAATAGTCACAGAGGATACAGAGATAATAGTCTTTGAAAAACCGGTAGAGATAGGTAAGTTACCACGTGTGACGTATGACGATATTGGTGATCTTGAGGAGGCTAAGCAGAGGATTAGGGAGATGGTTGAACT
>QMSL01000059.1 GCA_003649665.1 Thermoprotei archaeon
GCCTTTGAGATGAGGATTTTAGAACATCCTCATTTTCTATGGTAAAGGCTACATCGTAGGTGACGTTAAGCTTGATCGCTTATATCCTTTATTAAGCGACTATTATATGAAGCACTATGGTTGGGAGAATAATCATTAGGGAGAGATGGAGTTTGGATGTAGGTAGAGGACCTGCCGAACATGGAGTATATAAATATGGTGTTCTATGGTTAGCTCCTACGTTTCTCAATGAGTTCTGGAAGGTAGATCCTGATAAGGGGATCATATTGCAAAGGTTTCCTATGCAGGGTATTGTATGGGGTGCTCCATGGGTTGATGAAAGTGGTATCTATGGCGCTACACAGAGGGGTATAGTAAGGAAGTTTAGCCATGATGGGGAAGTATTATGGACTACTCGTACTGATCTAGGCGATTTCATAGCGGAGTCCATAACTGAGGCATGGGGAAAATATATAGCTGTACAGTTTCCAAAGGGGATCGCTTTAATTGACAAGAATAGTGGAGAGATAATATGGAGTGATGGGTGGTCGCCAGAAGGTCGTTCCGGTCAGGAGCCAACATATGATCCATATGAAGGTCTCCTCTGGGTATGTAAGCCTACATCGGAAGATAATCTCGTCTCATATAACGAGGAGGGAAAGATAGTACATAAGATAACGCTACCGGATTATCCTACTACATATGCCTGTCCTCAAGTATGGGGTGATTATATAGCAGTAGTATGTAACCGACATATTGTAGTAGTTGATAAGCGTAAGGGAAGGGTTGTATGGAATCTTGATTTTGGTAGGATTAGGTATGGCGGTAAGGATGAAGATGCCTTAGTTGGTGGCCCAAGAACTATTACGCCTGATGGAAAACTCCTTGTATGGACCATTGATGGCTTGTACGTATGCTTTGATATAAGGACAGGAACTGTACTATGGAGATTAGACCTCATATCTCTAGGATATGCCACAAGAAGGAGTACTGCTTACTGGAGTTATGGAGGTGTCGTGGCAGTGGATGGAATCGCGATATTTCTCGGTCGTAACAACTTACCTAAAGGAGATGAATATGCTTATGATAGGAATAGATTATTCGTTGTTGATTACAAAGTCGGGAGATTAGTGTATGTCAGCGAGCCTAGGTATAAACTGGCCTGCTGTTGTAAACCAATATTAGCTAAAGGGAATGTCGTAATAGGAACGTGGTATAAGGATAGCGAAGATAAGGAGTTTACAGCATGTTATTATTGTTGGGAAGTGAGGAGTACTAAGGGAGGAAAGCCTGTAGATAAGCCCTATGAATGGATGGGCGGCCTTCATCACGGAGGATATGGGGTAGGATATATAGCGACATAGGGATATGATGACAAAATTCTAACACATCCCTTTTATTATTGTCGTTTACGTACTTCTTTAGCTCGCTAAGGCGTTATGATGACCTATCGAAGACATGAAGTAACGTTGTCTCATTTATTAGTTCCTACTTATCGCTTCGTATTCGAAAGGTATTTAAATACCTAAGAAGACTGAAAAGACAGGGATGTCTGCCATTGATATCGTCCTGAAGAGATTAAGAGAGTATAGTATCGAAGTCCTTCCAGATATTACCGTTAGGTTCGTTGACAGGGATTATGAGGTCGAAAACGTTCTTGAGAAGAAGGTTTTTACACCTGGGTGGATCACAGTTCTTTATGGCCCTAAAGGATGTGGAAAGAGTACTTTATTCAACGCTCTGAAGTATGCAATTAAGGATTTCGATATCAATTTAGATATCATAGTAGTCTCATCAGAAAGGGAAGCTTGGAGAGCTGAGAAAATATATGTACCCAAGAAACTTAAAGGTGTCCTTGAAGACATTAGAAGTCTACTGAAGTTCTCATATAATCCTATCAAGGGTGATATCATAGGCTTTGTTGATATTACTAAGCTCATAGGTCTTCTAGTAGGTCATATAGCTCACTCCTTTAAAGAGGCTAGGGATGTCCTTGTAGTTCTAGACGAAGTTAAAGTTGATTCTGATACAAGATTAGCCGAATTTAGAGGATGGATTGAGTCCATGGCTAACGATCTACTTGTAGATAATACGGAATATAGAAGGAGGGGAGGATCTATAGCTGTTATCGCTCTGACAAGTGATGCCCTTGTTGCTAAAATACGCTATGTAATCGGAAGTAAAGTCGAGTGGAACCTGATGTGGAACCTTCCAAGAAGTGCCTTAGAGAATTTAGCAGATCAACTCAAATTAAGGGAAGATAAGGAACTCCTATGGAAATTGACAGGCGGGAATCCACGGGCTCTAATTAGCATCAAGCGTGAAGGTCTGCGTGAATGGATCATGAATGAAGTTGTCGAGACAATTAGACTTACCTTTGACATTGAGGCTAGAAACGATCCCGAAAACTTATGGAAAGTGTTCTTAGCAATTTCTGAGAACCCTGATGAGCTACCAGAATTATCATCTGTTAAGGGATTATACGAGGATGACAGGTGGCGAGATAAAGCATTCAAAACTAACATCTTCATTTATATTGGAGGTCTCTCTACTGATAATACAATCTCTAGGTTACCTAAAGAGCCTTGGATCGGCAAGTATTATGCCTTTCAAATACCAGCGTATATGTACGCCGTGAGGGTTATGGCTAGAAAGAGAACCTTAAAGATAACGCCATATGATATAATCAATGAAATTACAAATCATATCTAAATTATGATGGTTGTTTCATCTTATTAGCATCCCCCTTTTATGTTACTTCATTACTCCTTCTCCTTAATTTTCATAAGGATCCACTGCATAATGAAGGTAATCCCTAAAGGCATTAAGTAAGCAATTAAGGTCTTCACTCTGGAATATGGTACCATCAGTATGTATGTTTTAACTCTGTATGTTACTAATAATGCGCTCTCTCCTTTATTAGCTACAATAACTGAAGTATTAAATGCTTCCTTAATGCTATATTCAAAGGTGTTGCCTACATACTCTACCAAGACTTTACCTGGACTCTTCTCAATGAATTCATAGAGTTGCTGCAAAGTACCATTCATCATTAACCTATCGCTACAGACGCTCACGACGTATACATTGAACGTTCCATTTGCGCTTATGCGTATTTCCAGTTCCATTTGAGCTCCGTGTTCATCGCAACATCTTGCTACGTTAAAATAGTACCCTGGACATAGTAGGTATGCCATAATGCTATCATCAACACACATTGGGGGGATGTATGTTAAGATCATTAGGGCGAGACATACAAATAAAATAGAAGTCCCTATTCTCCCAAGAATTGTACTTAACATTCTCATATGTCCAGCCTCCTAGAGAAATAGTAGTATGCAATTAAGAAGAGGCCGAGTACAAGGCAGTAGCTAATTATCACATATCCCATGACCTCTGAAGAGCTTGGACTCCATATTGTATGTTCACAGTAATATCTTAATGCCAAGCTTGAATCAAATATTGATATTATCTTTAGTGGTGTCGTCCTCTTAGTAGCTTCGACATAGAGATCGAGTAACCCACGAGCTATTATTCGCAGAAAGCAAAACGCCATACCTACTGCTAATGGTGCTCCACTTCTCTTCAAGTATATTACTAAAAGGAGTATTATAGCAGTAATGAGAAGACCATATGAGAGAAAGGCTAAGTAAGATATGACTATATATGTGATCCCATTGAGTACTAACTTAGGAAATAGGACATAAAGTGCGAAGATCCCAATTCCAACGAACATTACCAATGGTATTCCCAGGCCGGATATGAGTTTGGCCGTTAATAACGCACTCCTCCTTAATGGATAGGAGAGGAGTACCTGAATCGTCCCCTTTTCAAAATCACTCCCAAAACCATAAGCTATGTTTTTAAGGACAAGTATTAGGAATATGAGGAAAGGTATGCCAGGTATGTCCATTTGAGCGCTGATAAGTGCATATATCATTCTCTCTTTAGTGTAATGGAATGTTATTGCCTGAAAGCTCGTAGGGCTCATTAAAATAAATGTACTCAATACGAATAAAAACACGAATAGCTCTAATACTGGGAACTTATAATCCTCATGAAGCATTATGGCCAAGACCTCTAAGAATGCCTTCCCCTTCCTAAACATCACCTCCGATTCTTATAACCCTATGGTATAACTGCTCAAGCGAAGTTACACCCATCTCTATTCCAAGAATTGTAGCACCAATTTCCTTTGCAATTCTTAAGGAATCCTCATAGACTTCTCTCTCAGCCTCCTCTTTAACCGTAAGTAGAACTCCTTTATCATCTACTGATATGTCCTCTACGTAGGATAGCCTCTTAAGTGCATTAGCGAAGTCATTAGGTTTATCAGTACTTATCCTAATTGCTCTAATGGAATACTTTTTAAAAAGCTTCATCAAATTTCCCGAGGCTAAGATCTTCCCCTTATTTATTATGGCTACTGAATCGCACACCCTTCCTAATTCCGGTAATATATGTGATGATATTAGGAACGTAACTCCCTCCTCCTTATGAAGCCTTAAGATTAAATCTAGAAGCTTACTCCTTGCCTCAGGATCTAGATTTGATGCTGGCTCATCTGCTATTATAAGTCTCGGATGATGTATTAAAGCATGCGCTATCGCGAATTTCTGTAGCATCCCCGCGGATAGATTCTTAATAGTCCTGTTATATGCCTCCAAGCCTACTAGCTCTAGGACTTCCTTTGCTCTCTGCTCTGGCTCGCCATAGATTCTGCACACTCTCCTCAGATAGTCCAATACCTTATAGTATTCTGGAAAGGTGGCTTTCTCGTAAATTACGCCTATCTCCCTCTTTATCTTAGGATTATCCCATGGATTTTCCCCAAAGACGTAAACCTCTCCTTTATCAGGCCTTAAAAGGCCAAGGATGATCTTTATAGTAGTTGTTTTCCCAGCTCCATTAGGCCCTATTAACCCCATTATACTACCTTCATGAACTTTTAGGTTTAATCCTCTTAAGGCGACTATCCTTCCATAACTCTTGTGGAGATCCTCAGCAACTATGATCTCTCTCATCTAACCTAGCTCCTCGATGTGAAGTTAGCGATCAGGATGTATTTAAACATTATTAACATACGTGAAATATGCTTTCATCCATAGGAGTTCACTACGGATGGATTCCTATGGGCTTTATTCCCGTTTAAATAATGAAAACAAACTAGGGCTCTGCAGAAACCCACAGCATCAGAGTTTCCCTATATGCCCTTCCATTAAGCTCTCCCATTATTACTACGCGGAACATCTTATGCTTACTCTTCTGATGAAATCCCCACATCGAATAATGTTTATATTGTCAATTCCGTATGATGTCTCATCTCATTACTCCATCGAGCGATCATACATAAAAAGTAGACTCTTCACGATGAGAGGTCAGTCGTAGTAAGATTGCAGAGTCCTTGATTAATATTAGCGATACAAAGGTTCGTGACTTGATAGAGGCTCTAATGAAAATCCCAGAATTCCAGCCAATAAACATAAACGCACTAATAGCAGCAGTAGAAAAGTGGGTTAATGGTAGGATTAGCGTTAAGGAGTATAGTAAGCGTAATTAGTATTATATTTTCAGCATTAATTAGGAGTATGTTTAAGTGGTCTGGATCTATAGCTGAAAGTCTTCCCACCCATACCTCACCATTCCTAGCCCTGACTACAACGTGTTCACTTCTAATGCATATGAGTGTCTTTAACATCATTAGGTAGTCAGCCCAAATCAAAATCCAAAAGGGTAATGGATTGAGGAGATTACTCACCAAACTGACAATTACCCTACTAGTCCTAGCAATAACCACATACACACTTTACAGCCATTTAGCACCAAGACACACAACAAAGCCCTGCCGTAAAGATACGTTTATCGCCATTGAAAAAAGCTAACACATCTGAATGAGATACTTGAATGGATTTAAGGGATTACCTTAAGCCATGGAATTCTCTTAAAGTCTTCATCGAACGTAAGTATAGTGTCTATGCCATAGTGTTTAGCCGTTATTGCAATTAGCGTGTCTCCAGGTAGAAGGTTATACTTTCTCATGGTCTCCACAAGCTCTCTAATACTACCCTTGTCTTCTAGAATCACTATTCCAAGTTTATCTATAAGCTCTTCAACATCATTTATAACATCACTAAACACCCCTAAACCATGTCTCCTTATGTAATCCCGTAACTCATCTAACTTCCTAATTCCAAGTCTCCTCCAAGCTTCAAGCCTTATTAGGGTGAAGATAATCTCGTCAACAATTCTAAGGGTTACCGCAAGATCTTTTCTCTCTATCAATACTCGCTTTACTTTAGAAGCATAAGGTTCAACATGGTGAAGAAAGTATACAACGGCATTACTATCTAGAAGTATCACTGTGCCTCGGCCTCCAGCATGAATTCATCGAGTAAATCTTTTGGAGCAGGACCACGTTTCCCATAAAACTCATCAACTACCTTCCTCCTATCCTCAAACCTTTCAATCCTGATTAGAACCTCCTCACCTTCTTTAAGCTCAATAGGTTCCAAAGGCTTTAGCACACCCTCCTCATACCTAGCTCTAATGACTTTAGACATACCGAACACCTTAACATATTAACATACTTCGATAGTATTCACTCTTAATACGTTTGCTTCACTAATATATAACGTCATATTCTACAAATCAGTTATGTTATGACACATCACATTTTAGCTAGATTTATCATAAATGTTATCAACCAACGGTATCATCAAGAGCACGTTATGGTAATGAATGTTAATAGTATTTTAAGGCAGATTCTCTAATATCTCACCAGCTGTCTTCTGCTGTGTATAGGTTAGGACTAACTCAGGACGTAGTTCAGATTCTTGTGGTGAGTTATCTTAGCAATTAGACTGGGACTAACTTCAGTCTTGAGCTTAGCTGATCTATACCAAATTTTCAAGTATGGATACAGGCGTGTTTTATTATTGAACACCATCAGCAGAATGTTACCTTAACGAAAAATATTAAAAAGAAAGTTTTATTTAATTACAAAGCCCTCACCCTCGACTATATCATAGTCGAAGACCTTGCGGTAGTGGTCTGTTAGTCGCATTTTCTTAATAACCCCATGCCTCCTAACCTCACCCGTCTTTTGTACATCATCAATCCAGAGCATTACAATACCATCAGCTATATGCTCCGCACCAAAACCAAAGCTCGAGCCAGTAGTTACAGCATATTGTAATGTACCTATCACCGTTGGCTTAAGCCTTGCCAACCTAAGCTTCATCCTATACGTAATACGCCTAGCCATTGCCGGCTTATCTACCCAGAATGCGGATAGAGAATCAATGATTACTAATGGTGTCTCTAACCTCTGTTCCTGACATATGCTTCTAAGGTGGTTGGCGAGGTTATCTGGGTCTAGTGGGTCTGCTACTTTTACGCGACCATTCTTCTTAGCCTCCCAAGCACTCTCCCATAGTTCAAACAAGTCTACCACATATAGCGTATCCTTAAGGAATGATAGTAGGCTTATGTTAAACTGCTGAGCCTGCTCAATAAGATCTCTGAACGGCTGTTCTGTAGTAACATAGATCATGTCATTACCTTCCTTGAGGGCGCTATATGCTATGTGGAGGCATAGTATTGTCTTACCAGTTCCTGGTTCTCCAGCTATGAATACCCATGATCCTTGTGGTATACCACCTTGTAAGAATTGATCTAGCTTTTCAATGCCTGTTGGTATTCTGGGTCTCTCCTTCCTTGCCTTTGTTTTTCTCGTTCTCTTAGTCTCTTTTACTCCCTCTATCTCATCTACTTCGGGTACCCCGCCTCTACTCATA
>QMSL01000060.1 GCA_003649665.1 Thermoprotei archaeon
ACTCTTGATATGGCTCGACGACTTGAGAGGATTTTAAAGATAAAGCTTTTAGAACCAGTTGGAGAAAGCACGTACTCGTATTCTGAGGCTCCATCGAGAAGATTCTCCCTAACTTTAGGCGATATCGTTATTATTAGAGATAGAAGGGAGAAGGAGAAAGAAAAGAGTGATACAATATGAAGGATAGGGAAGGAGAGAGAGTTATCTTAGTCGGGCGTATAGATTCCCAGTTACCGCGTATAAATATTGGGGAATTTAAGGCATTAGCAGAGGCAGCGGGATATAAAGTAGTAGGGATTTTAATCCAAAAGAGATATCCTGACTCAAGGTTTAACATAGGCTCTGGTAAGGTTAAGGAATTGAAGGAACTGATAAGTAAGTTAAATGCTGAGAAGGTGATATTCTATAATCAGCTTAGTCCCAATCAGGTCTTTAACCTGCAAGAGGAACTTGGAGTTGATGTGATTGATCGCTTCCAGTTAATATTAGAGATATTCGCTAGGCATGCAGGATCAAAAGAAGCTAAGCTTCAGATAGAACTGGCTAAGCTGAAGTACGAGCTACCGCGGATACGGGAGCTTGTCAGGAGAGCCAGGATGAAGGAGTTACCAGGCATATCTCGTGGACCTGGAGGATATCAAGTGGACGTGTACTATCGTGCTGTAAGAAGGAGGATAGCTCATATAATGAGAGAACTAGAGAAAATAAGAAAACAAAAGCAGATACAGCGTAAAGCACGATTCACGCTTGGGATACCTCTCGTCGTTCTAACGGGATATACAAATGCTGGCAAGACTACGTTATTCAATAGATTAGCAAGGGAATCTAAAATTGTAAGTTCAGCACCATTTTCAACATTATCCACGACTACGAGATTGATAAACTTTAAGGGATACAAGTTTCTGCTCTCGGATACAATAGGGTTCATCGAGGATCTTCCACCCCTGCTCATAGAGGCGTTTTACACGACATTAGAGGAATTAATATATGCAGACCTAATCCTCTTAGTTGTGGATATAAGTGAAGAAATAGATGAAATTAAACGTAAAATAGATGCCTCCATGAAGATTTTAAGCGAAATAGGAGTCTTAGGGAAACCCATTATACTAGTTCTTAATAAGATAGATAAGATCTCTAATGGGGAACTCATAGAGAGAGTGGAGAAAGTGTTACCGAACTTTAAGTATAGAGTTGCCATATCTGCTACAAAGGGATACAACATTGATAGGTTATGTGAGATTATGGTTAAACTCCTGCCCAAAGTACGCATATTTAAGGTCGCACTCCCTGTTGAGAAACTCCCCATAGTTTTCAGTAAGTTTAATAAGTTGAGGATGAGGGTGATAGATATAAGGGATAGAGCGTTAATAGAACTAGAGGTACCTCATGCCTTAATGGATCATGTACAAAACTATATAAGTGGGCTAGGAGGGCATATTTTAGCTCATGCCACGAGTGGTAGTGTTACGGATGGGACATAGGCCTGAACGAGATAAAAGGATAAGTACACACGTAGCGCTTATAGCTAGAGCCTTTGGAGCAGATGGTATAATATTCTCAGATGTCATCGATGAAAGACTTTACAGGAAGGTAATGGACGTCGTGAAGCGATGGGGAGGACCATTTTTCATAGAGATGGGGAAGCCATGGAGACAAATAATACGTGAATGGAAGGAAAAGGGAGGTATTGTAGTTCATCTTACCATGTACGGGGAAAATATTGAAGGAAGTGATGTATTAGATAAAATAAAGAAGGAGAACAAGGATATATTGGTAATAGTGGGGGCGGAGAAAGTTCCAAGAGAAGTCTATGAGTTGGCTGATTATAACGTCGCTATAGGCAACCAACCACATAGCGAGTGTGCAGCTTTAGCGGTCTTCCTAGATAGATTCTTCGAGGGAAAAGAATTATTAAAAGAGTTCTCTAATCCTGAAATAAAAATAATACCCTCAAAGAGAGGAAAGAAGGTAGTCCGTCTTTCAGATAATAAGAAAAGTAGTGAGAGTAAAGGCGATAAGCATGCCTGAGAATGTAATTAAACTTGTCCAAATGCTCTTCGGCGAGACACACGCTAAGGTAGTTAAGGTAATGCTTGAGGATAGTAATAGAGAGTTGAGGGATGAGGAGATAGCTAGAAGGCTTGGAATGAGAATTAACGATGTAAGGAGAGTATTGTATCAACTTCACAATAATCAGATTGTATCGTACAGGAAGGTTATGGATCCAAATACGAGGTGGTATACTTATTTCTGGAAGCTAAATGTCAATAACATATATGCGCTAATAAGGAGAAGGAAGAGGCGAGTCTTAGAGATACTTAAGCAAAGACTAGAATATGAGAGGGCAAATACTTTCTTCAAATGTACTAGTGGTAAAGGATGCCCAGTGGTAACGTTTGATGTAGCTATGGAGCACTATTTTCGATGTCCAGTATGTGGTGCCCCTCTCGAGCAATTTGATAACAGTAAGATTATAAGGTTCCTAGAGAAAGAGATAGCTAAGCTTGAGGAGGAATTGAGTGAAAATGTATAAGGTTATAGATTTATTCGCGGGAGCAGGAGGGTTTTCAAGAGGGTTCAAGGAAGAATCGTTCAAGATCATAGGCGCAATAGAAAACTTTAAGCCCGTGGCTGAGGCCTATTCTACTAACTTTCCAGAAACGAAGATAGTAGTAGACGATATAAAAAACGTTGATGCTCTTGAATTCATCGACTATATAGGAGATGAACCGGATGTCATAATAGGAGGACCGCCATGCGAACCGTTTACTAGAGCTAATGCACGTAGATATCCAAATCCGTTAGATAGATTGTATAAGGATCCCATAGGAAGACTTGTACTTCACTTTATAAGATTCGTAGCGGATATACAGCCAAAAGTATTCGTGATGGAAAATGTACCGGGGATACTTGAGGGCGAATTAGCGGAGGCTTTAAGGAAGGAGTTTAAGAGAGTTGGTTATGAAAGGATATACTTCAATAAGCTTCGAGCTGAAGATTATGGTACGCCATCAAGAAGACTACGCGTATTCATATCCAATATCCCTATAAGACCGCCTAAAGTTAAGCGTAAAATTAGAGTTATTGATGCTATAGGGGATCTTCCAGAGCCAGATGATATACATGATATACCCAATCACGAATACGTACCGCTGTCTCCTAGAAAATTGAAGAAGATAAGGAGATTAAAATGGGGACAAGCACTAATACATTATGGAGGTGCTGAACATAGGGTATATACAAATTTCGTACGGCTACATCCTTACAAGTTAGCGCCTACGGTCATGGGTTCATCTAGGTTTATACATCCATTTCGAGATAGACTTCTTACCGTAAGGGAACACGCAAGACTTATGGGCTTTCCCGATGATCACATATTTATTGGAGGACGAGATGTACAATTTAACGAAGTTGGTGAGGCCGTTCCAGTACCTCTTGCAAGAGCCATAGCTAGGGAAGTTAAGAAATACCTAGATTCACATGGATAAGAGAGATAGGAAATAGGTTTCCATTTTAGCATTAGCAAGATCTGCTTTCGTTCGAACAATATGCCATTGATAGCATGTAATTGTTATATACTTAGCATTGGCACATTCATAACGGTGATAGAGTGAAGGTGAGAGTCGGATTCATAGGCTGTGGTAGTATAGCAAAGGCTCATGTAGAACGACTTGTGAAAATGAATGATGTAGAACTTGTAGCCTTTTGCGATATCGCTATAGAAAGAGCAAGGGAATTTGCCCGTAAATATGGCGGTAAGGCGTATCAGGATTATCATGAAATGCTTGATAAAGAAAAACTTGATGCCTGTTTCATATGCATACCTCCCTTTAGCCATAATGATCAGGAGATACTATGTGCTGAAAAGGGAATACATTTCTTTGTTGAAAAGCCAGTAGCACTTACATTGGAGAAGGCAGTTGAGATATTAAAAGCTGTTAAGAAGGCAGGTATAATAACGCAAGTCGGCTATGTATTGAGATTTATGGATTCCTTCAGAAAAGCACGAAAAATACTTCATGAGAAAGGAGGGAGAATAGCTCTATTTGAGGCATGGCGATATGGTGGAGTTGTTGGAGAGAAAAAGCATTGGTGGAGACGAAAGGAACTAAGCGGTGGTCAACTTGTAGAGCAATCCACTCATCAAGTAGACCTTGCTAGATGGTTCTTAAACGACGATGTAGAACTAGTGTTTGCCTCATTTGAGACGCAACTATTAAACGACCTCCCAGATTTTAACATAGAGTCAGCGTCCATAGTGAATATGGTATTTAAGTCAAAAGCAATAGGCGTAGTGACGAGTACTTGTGCTGCTCAACCAGCAGGAATGACTACTGGTTTCAGAGTGGTATCTAGACATATTCAAATAGTTGCTAGCGGAAGGGAATGTAAAGTCATAGAAGGAGATAAAGTAGAAGTGCTTAAGCCAAGCGTTGATCCATTCTTTGAGGAGGATAGGCATTTCATAGAATGCATTAAGAGAGGAGAGGAAACAGAAGTTCCATATATAGAGGGAGTGAAAACGTTAGAGGTAACAATAGCAGCAGCGAGGTCAGCTGAGAGAGGAGAAGCATTAAGATTGCCACTAATACCCTATTGAGGAGGATGTTAAAGGTAACATAAGAGCTATTTATTATTGCATTTAAGTACTAATGTCCTATAACATGAGTCTACCCTTACAATACATGAGACCTCTACAGAACATGTTTTCTCCTCAAGCATAACAGAGACTATATGGCCATTCTCTTCTAATATCCGCTGTTCTAGATCACGAAAAGATGGAATACAACAACCCATCTCAGAGGATATTAACTTCCTGGAATCCTCCAATGCATTCATACAGTCTTCCTTACCAATTTTACGCCTTCTGAGCTCAACGAGCTTTTCGAAAACACCCTTGGCATATTCGGGTAAAAAACTCTTTACTTCATCATCAGATATAGGGAAGCTATTGGCATCAACACCCTTGAGACACGCTTTATATCGGACCATGTGTCTCACTGCATGATATGCATGTGAGATAGCCTCTCGATATAGTTGAGCAAAGTACTTTTCAAGACCTAATCCTAATGCCACGAAGGTAGAGTGTCTCAGAATTCTCAAAGTACGTTCCGTAACTTTAGGTTTTATCGTAGATATTAAGGTAGAAAACGTTCCATCATCTACAAGCACCTTGGTATATTTATATAGCATAAATGCGAGAGGGTGACCGCTCTCAAAAATCTTACGTACATCATCAAGGCTCATAATCGTTATACTAACTTCAGCACCGTGAACCTCAAATCCATAATGAGGTATCCTTGGCCTCTTCCGAGTTATGACTAAAACATCTATATCACTAACATCCTTAACAAAATCTTTAAGTCTAGCAGCAGATCCGAAAACAACTACCGACCTTACATCACCAAAGGCACTTAAAGCAGATACCATATCCTTTAAACTGGTAAACACCTTACGTAGGAACTCTTCCGTCATCGTGCACATTCATCATACTTCTAGCTAATATAGATTGCTGAAGTTGGACAGGATTAACATAGGGTTCGAAAAATTATTATCCTTAGCGTGAGGCTGAGCTATAGCTTATATCTAACGCTTATACTCGCTTTGCGTGAAACGTCTCTTTCACGCAATGGAACGCATAGTGAATTCAATTAATACCAGCCTAATAATCTTGCCGCGCTAAGGAAGTCATCAGCTACAATCTTCACACTTCGAGGACCTATTCTCTTAACTTCAGGAAGCCTAGATATAGAGTCCGCGAAGTTCGAGTGGAAGAATTCGATTACTACTTCAACAGGAGCCTTAAACCTAAATGGCTTTATTGATCTCGCCTTCTTAACAGCTCTTTCTGCAGCTTCCTTTATTAATTGACGCGATTTCGCTGGAGCTAAACATATAGCGTCGAATCTACCTAAAGCTTCCTTTACTGCAACAACTTCTATTTCATCGCCAAGGAAACGCTTCGCTTCTTTTACGGCCTCGGTACAGCCGGTTACCAAGGTGACGGGTACATTGAAACTACCGAGAATTGCCGCATCTATTGCGATTTCCCCTATTTCCACACCGTTTACTTTAACACTATATATGGATTTAGAGGACATGGTATGGGAAAGGACTCCCTTCTCGCTTCCAGCCATGGCATGATAACCTATGAGGAAAGCACAATCGAATCTATCCTCGAGGGGAGGATGTCTATACTTAGCATGTCCCCAAATATACCTAGCCTCTGGATGTAATTCTTCTGGAACAAGATTGCAACCGCCTCGAGCCCCATGTAAGTCATTAACTATTACTTCAGTAGCGCCTCCATTTAATGCTCCCTCTATGGCAGCATTTATGTCCCTAGTTAGGAGAAGCCTTGCCTCTTCATACTCGGGACCGCTTCCACTTACCTGCTCTCTTCGAACCACTCCGCTTATTCCCTCCATGTCAGCAAGTATATACACTCGCATACAATCACCAATATATGATAAGCGAGAGCAAGATATAGAGGTAAAGGTTCATTGACATGCCGTATTCCTAATTTTAAATGAGGATCTTATAGCATTATAGTGTCATAGTTTTATGAACGTAGCAATTATCGTCATGATTACATCAACTACCATCGAACCAGCCATTACTCCGGAGGCTAATAACAATCCCTCCTCTCTAAAATATTTAGGACCATATTTTCTATCAGTGTATAGTCGTACTAATCCACCTATTCCGATTGGGATTGCATATTGTGGAGGTAAGAGTAATCCCAACGCAATTCCCATGGATGAAACAGGAGTTAGCATCTCTAAGAGAGCCCCCACAGCACCCCCTATAATGAAGGAACGTAAGTTCAATATGCCCCCACCAGTTATACTACGAGTGGCGAGCATACGTATATACATTAGCGATGGAATTAATCCAAGAGCGGGCATATCGGGGGTTCCAAAGCCGAATTCCTTCCAAAGGAACAACGTTAGCAAGGCACTCAGTATGAAAGTTGGCAACCATCCAATGAGCTTCCCTTTAACTATATCCCTAAACCTTAGCTCTAGGATATCACTGTACTTCATAAGACCTACAACACTAGGGCCTGTCCATGTGGATGGCTTGAAGTAAGGTAGCGCTAGATATGCTGAGTATCCACTATACCCGCTCATGAGTATCGGCAGATCATATAGTACTATTCCTAAAATACCCATGGTCATACCAGTCTCTCCAGCCATCTTGGTCAATATCGTAAACTCTATAAAGCTAGCCAGAAATAGGGCATAAGAGACGAATATTAAGGAGAGATATCTTGAGCTTGGACTAAGAGGGTTCAATATGTAAGCTAAAGCGAAGATTATTGATGTAGGTATGAGACATACTAAGAGAAGCTTCTTATTCGATAATATCCTCCGCCACAGTGAGCTATACAGGTATAGAAAGCTCTTCCCGGTATAAGTTGCTTCCCTTTTAGAGGAATACTTTTTAAGCGCGAGTAATATAGAGAGAATGGCGTTGCCTAAAAGGAATATACCGAGTGCAGGCGATAGGGAGAATTTGAAGAGGATGGAGTTATACAATTTGTTAATGTCAGGCGAGGATTCAATAATCCCCCTAGAGCAAAGGATAGGACTTATTAAGGTGTATAGGGCCATTCCTGTAACCATTAAGCTTAACGATGTATTAGCACTCAATATGTAGCCTAGAGCCATGAGACCTAAGTTAAAAGATATTATGAGAGGTATATTATATGGGAGATAGGGGGAGAGATTA
>QMSL01000061.1 GCA_003649665.1 Thermoprotei archaeon
ATACGATAGCCTAATTTTAGAGAGTTCCTTAATAGTCCTTGACGTGAGGGGATAGATAATGGATGATGAAGTACTTGCGTTATTGAGTAATACCATAAAGACGATAAGGAGAGCTAAGGAGAAGCTCGATATGTTATATTCAGATTTCGTAAAGCTCTCAACTAGTGAGGGACGTAAGTTGCTCTTCTTTGAAGTTATAAACGACATTGAGGAAGCATTACATGCTCTTGACGTTATAAGGAGAAAGCTTAACGAAGGTTAGAGCTCTCTTATCTTATCTAATTGTCTTAGTACGTATTCCCTTATCTCATCAACAGATGGTAGTTTCCTTATTATCTTGCCGTTTTCAATGTATTTCACGAGTATGTTCTCCATAGTACTTCCACATCTTGGACATTTAGGAGCTTCGTGACCTCGTGGAGTTACTAGGTACTCTAGGTCATTAGGACATCTCCATACGGATTTCCTACCACTGAATTTACCTCTCTTTGAAATGGGCTTTCCTTCCACTTCCACTATGTCCATTGCAAGGTCTACTACGGGAGCATTTGAGATGAACGTCCCTATTCCAAAGCCATCAGCGCCTGCTTCAGCTAATTCCTTCACATTATGTTCATTTACGCCTCCAGACACTATGATCTTAACGTTCTTATAGCCCCTTATGTCAAGCTCCCAACGTACTTCTCTAATTATATCCGCAAACTTCCCCTTCCTTGAGCTAGGAGTGTCAAGGCGTACGCCATAAATTCTATCACCGAGTGCTTCAGCAGCCATTATGGCTTCTATCTTCTCATCGTAGAATGTATCGACTAACATTATTCTGGGCACTTCAGGAGGCATTACTTCATCAAATGCTTTCCATGCCTTAACTTGATCCCCCATTACTAATACGAGGGCATGAGGCATTGTTCCCATAGGCTTCTTACCTATCGTTTTAGCGCCTATTAGGCTAGAGACGCCATCGAAACCGCCAATATATGCAGCTCTATCGAGCATAGGTGCTATAGCGGGATGCATTCTTCTTATGCCAAAGGCTAGAAGTATTTTGTCCTTACCTACGATCTTCCTTATTCTTGCAGCTCTAGTTGCCACACCACTGGCTTGACATAGGAAGCCTAAGAGTGGCGTCTCATATATGCAGAACTCATAGTAGGGACCCTCAATGATGACTAATGGGATCTTAACGCCGCGATAATCCTTAGCTCTTACTATAGTGCCTTCAGGTACTGCATATACATCTATTGGAAGGCCTTCTAACAATTTTAGGGCTTCGTCAAGACCTACTAGTACTGCCCAAGGCCAGCCTTCTGGAAGAGAGCTTACAGTAACTTCCGCAACTACTTTTACCTTGTCATAACCTTTAGCCTTAAGTATATCTTTAGTTCTTACAAAGTAGACATCGGTTGTCTCGCCCCTTTTAATTTCCTCGTCAGTAGCTATATGGAAGAGCCTCTTCAAAATACCTCACCTGCTGTCACACATGCTTCCTTAAATAGTACGGTGAAATTATATAAAAGGCGAACTACGTAGGCATGTTTTGCCCAGCGAATCGTCAACTAGGTAAATTAGCTAATCCAATCCAGTAGCGTCTTCTTACTGTAATCCTTAAGTTTTGAAATACGTTCCTCGCTTATCGGAACTCCCAATTGCTGTTTTATGCTTATAGCTGTGCTTAATCCTATTGATGGAATTCTAACTAATTCCTCGATACTGGCCTTACGTAGATCATCTAAGGTCTTATATCCAAGTTGATATAATATTCTTGCCTTTACTCGTCCTATTCCCTTAAGCTGTACTAACTCTACTAACTCCCTTCTGACGCCATGCTTAACCCTTATACGGAGTACTCTTAACTCCTTTGCCACTTCATTTAATGAGAGTAATCTCGCTATTTCTTCCGTTGAATAAATAAGCCATTCAGCTGTTTGTGATATCGAGTAAATATCGCCGGGACCGACATCATATTGTCTTGATAAAGTATCCTCATCAACTTCTTCTATCCAGTCATTTAGGAGGAGGGCAGTCTTTACTTCCATCAAGAAGGCTTCATATTCTATGGAGTCCTCCTCAAGAGGAGGAGGTATTAAGAATTCCTCATAGTGAGATTCTACAAATGCTTCAAGCCATTTCAGGTCGCTACGTCTTACGTATAGCTTTGGCATGTCTGGAGTATGGCATATCAAGTGTAGATAGCTGAAGGGAGTAGTTCTAGTACTCTTGATGTTCATTAGGCCTTCCTTTATTCTAATCGCGGAAAGCGGATCTATATATAGTTCGCTTATTCGCTTACCAAATGTAGTAGCCTTAAGACTATTGCCTTTACTAGAGATCAACTCATTTTCCATTAGGAATCTTAGAGTGTTCCTTAACTGGTTTAATATCATATGAACCCCGTTCTGTAAAGCGAAGAACGTCTTCTTCATGAAGTCTACTATTTCCTCCTCGACGCTTGCCATATTTGTAGCGATCATGGCTAACACATGGCTTCTCATAGCAGGCTCAGATCCTAGTTTTGACCATATTAGCTCAGGTTCTGCCTTTATGTATCTATTCATTAGATAGTCGATATCATCTTCACTCGTCGCTATGAGAATGGCTTCTCCAATCTTGTCATATTTAGGCCTTCCCGCTCTACCAGCCATCTGCTTATATTCAAGGACAGGTATTTCAACTCTACCGAGACCAGGAACATAACGCGTGTAGTCCCTTATTATGACCCTACGTGCTGGTAGATTGACCCCAGCAGCAAGCGTAGGAGTTGCAACGATCACCTTTATCTTATTATTTCGGAAGTTCTCCTCGATTATCCTTCTTAAGGTATACGAGAGTCCGGCATGATGAAAGGCGACTCCACATGTAACGCATTCAGCTAGGTCCTCGGTAAGCTTTACTCGCTCGCCTTCACGCCTTATATCTCCAGCTATCTCGCGTAAGGCCCTCTTCTCTTCATTACTTAGAAGTTTCATTACGTATGATCTAAGGCGTTTTGCAGTGGATACTGCGCTATGCCTAGTACTTACGAAAATTAGTACCTGACCTCCATCATTTAGTACATCAATACAGAGATCAGCTAGAGGATTGCGAGTCCTGCTCTCTATCTCTACGGCATCTCCTTGATTAAAGAATATCATGCCATTATAGTATACGCCTTCCCTTAATGGTACAGGACGCCAATCGCTTTTTACAAGACTTGCATTTAACCATTCTGCAATTTCATCAGAATTCCTTATCGTAGCACTTAAGGCTATTATTTGAGATTCAGGACGTAGTTGCATCATTCTTGATAGAACTACCTCAAGCGTTGGACCCCGTTGAGCATCATTTAATAGGTGTATTTCATCTGCAACTATTACCTCTACATCTTTTAGCCAAGGAGCGCCATGTCTTATTAGGCTATCAACTTTTTCATTTGTAGCAACAATTACATCATACTTAGCTAACCATGGATCAGATGAGTCATAGTCACCAACGGATATAGCAACTTTAAGACCGAGCTCAGAGTAGTACTTGGAGAACTCCTCGTATTTTTCGCTTGCAAGGGCTCTTAGAGGAACCATGTAAAGGGCCTTTCCGCCCTCCTCAAGAAGCTTCTTCATCATGGCTAGTTCGGCTATTAATGTCTTTCCAGCAGCGGTCGGTATAGATGCAACTATATTCCTACCATCTAGAAGGCCTTGCTTAACAGCTTCTTCTTGAGGCGGGTATAAAGTCTCTATACCCCTCTTCTTGAACATCGATATTGCCTTTGAAGGTAATGGAAGTTCATCTATTCTCATGACCTCGTCCTCTTTACGTAGCCAGGTCTCGGTTCATATATTTCGCCTTCCTCCATTAAATACTTAAGGCTCTTATCAACGAATTCCTTAGGTATATCCCTTAGCTCAGCCTCCCTATAAATTTCTTCTATGGATACTGGCTCTCCGCCATATTCTTCCTCAAGCTTCTTTATTATATCCATTATTGTAGCAAGCCTTTCTTGATGACTACGAGGCCTACCTACCATTATTATATCTATGTCTATCTTCCCTGTCTCCTCATCATAACCAACCTTTGAGAGACAAACCTTCATTAGTCTTATAGCAGCTTCAGCATCCTCAGCGGTGGCTATTTCTCTTAATGCCATTCTAGCTCTTGCTTCAGTTAACCTTATTAAACTCTCAAGTTGTCTTGGCGTTATTGGAATAGGCGATAACCCGCCCTTAGCCTTGCTCCTCATCTCTAAGTAAAATTCCTTAATCTTCTCCACAGCCTCTTTAGAAAGCTTTGGATGTACATGTTCCCTAGCATATGCGATATATTTCCTCAATAAGTCGGGCGGTATTATGTCACCTATTTTCTCTACTCTCCCACTATGTAGGCTTAAGACGTGATCTGCGAGAGCACTATCGATCTTTTCATCAGGTATATCCTTTAAAACGAATATTAGATCGAATCTGGAGAGTATGGTAGGAGGTAGTTTCTTTTCGTCTATATTTTCATTAAATGGCCTTTCATTGATGTAGCGGCCAAATCGAGGATTAGCAGCAGCAAGTATAGCACAGCGTGCATTTAATGTAGCGACTATGCCAGCCTTTGCAATGCTTATCGTTTGTTGCTCCATAGCTTCATGCATGCTAACTCTATCCTGAGGATTCATTTTATCAAGCTCGTCTATACAGGCAATTCCCTTATCACTTAGAACTAACGCACCTGCTTCTAAGTAGAATTCACCACTTGTCTTATCCCTAACTACAGCTGCCGTAAGCCCAGCCGCAGTTGAGCCTTTTCCAGATGTATATATTCCCCTTGGAGCAAGTCTTGCTACGTATTTTAATAACTGGCTCTTAGCAGTTCCAGGATCGCCTATCAGTAATATGTGTATATCGCCTCGAACCTTTACTCCATCAGGGTATACTTTAGGTACTCCTCCGAAGAGCTGATAAGCTATAGCTTCCTTTATGTCTTCATTGCCATATATCGAGGGAGCTATACTCCGTATTATCTTCTTATGGATATCAGGATCCTTAGCTAGTTCCAATATCTTCTTTTCGTCTTCAGGAGTTATCTCAACTCCTTCTAGACCGCTTTCAGAAACCTCTATGTTATTCGCCTCAATGTATATAGAGAATGAGGCGGGGGATGATGGTCTCTCCTGATGTACCTTCACGATACCAATTACAGAGACTCTATCACCAGGTCTAGCTTTATCCACTAGATCATCAGTAACTATTACATCAACGCTTCGAGGTAATTGTCCAGGAGGTAGATCTTCCGGTTTCTCCTGTACTGTCAACTTCTGCCAGTCAATGAACTTACATCGATCAAGCAATAATTTTACCTTCTTCTTCGGACCTGGAAGTACCACTTGCTCAAGAGGGCTTTCAATCCTCAGATATCCTTCCTTATCACCTATCTGATAAACCGCCTCAGTCAATAATTGCCTAACAGGACTAGCCCTCGTCAATATGCCCTCAATCATGACTAACTTCCCTATATGCTCAGCCCTCAGTTCTCTAAGTGGTACTGTTTCGGGAAGAGCTCTTAATCTAGCATGAAATGTCACGGAGCTTGCATATTCCATATCATCTAGCTTTACGACTTCAGTTATGGCACGATCTAATGCAGGTATGTACTCACTTGGGGATTCAAGAAGGGATGTGGCTAATGACCTATCATATGCCATTAGATCCGGGAAGTCTATTATTAGACTTCTCTGCCTTAGAAGGATCATGCGCCTAATTCTCTCTCTATATTTGACTCTTCCCGTAGCGTCCTTAAATGATCTTAGGAATTCTATGAACTTAGTAGTTGGTTCCGATGCAAGCGAAACATTTGATACACTTGGCTCCATATCCATCACCGCTGGGAAGCACCTCTTACCAACTTAATCCAATCAAGAAGCATCCTGCTTAACCTCCTGTATAGAATCCTTTCCTCTATGACAAGGCTTTTTATGAAGTCAGTTACATCAACTCCTAACCTCACGGCCTGAAAGACCTTCTGAAGGCGGACGTTTACTAGATCTTCAAAGCACATATCAATAGCATTCAACTCCCTATCTAAAGATGGATCCTTAGGGTTTTCACTTAGATTAGAAAGGGTGAGACGAACTTTCAAGTAGAAGTCCTCAGGCAATTGTAGTGGTGTTGAAGAATGCTGATCCTTCCATAAGGTCTTATTAAGCTCAGTCAACGATAGGAAGTTATCATCCTCTATCCTTACAAATCCCTCCTCATTTAGGGTTTTAGCTAGCCAAAGTGGAAGCCTACACTTATCGCCCTCTCCGTACTGAGATAGATCAATACCACATACTTTAAAGTTCATCTTACGCAATACCCTAACGGTAACCATCTGAGTTTCAAAGAGTATCTCAGCTACTTCATGAGGACAGAACATGAGGCCTCAAGAAAGCTAAGAAGTTGAGGGAATAATAAAAGATACGTTGAAAATAGCTTATCATCTCGTGGTAAGCTTCCTTGCCTCTCTAGCAGTCTCACGAAGTATGAGTATATCACCGATCCTTACTGGGCCTTTAACGTTCCTTGTTATAACTCTGCCTTTCTGTGGACCAGCAAGTAGTCTACAGCGTACTTGAGTTACCTCACCACATGCTCCAGTACGACCTATGATCTGTATTACCTCAGCTGGGACGTTCTCATCTGGAGTTACGAGCCTTGGCGCTCTACGACTCATTGACTACTAACCCCCGCCTTTACCTTTAACTCCTGAACCTTGGAGACTATCTCATCAACTAAGCTCTTCGCCTCACCTGGCTCAATTATACAAGCAGATGCAGCGCTTACTTCAATGCCAGCAGCCTCACCAAGCCTCTTCTTTGATGGAACATAGACATAAGGTATCTTCTTCTCCTCACATAGTAGAGGTAGGTGCGCTACTATCTCAGGTGGATCGACATCTTCAGCAATTAGCACTAGCTTTGCCAAACCTCTCTCAACAGCCTTTGTCGTCTCATTGGTTCCCTTCTTTATCTTACCAGTCTCCCTAGCTATTCTTAAGGCCTCATATGCCTTCTCGGCCAATTCCTTAGGAACCTCAAACCTAACATAGAACGGCTTACTGCTTGACATATCCATTCACCACGCATCAAATAATTGTTAATAATCAACTAATTAAACTTACCCACATCGCAGGATAATATTAAAATATTTGCAACTGTAAAAAGAGGTGGGGATTCACATGCCCAGAATATATACATGTTCGTTCTGCGGTAGGCCAATTCAACCAGGGAGGATGAGAATGTACATAAAAACGGATGGAACCATCTATAGGTTCTGTTCATCCAAGTGCTTTAAGAGCATGATAAAATTAAGAAGAGATCCTAGGAAACTAAAATGGACAGCGAAGTATGGACAAGCAGTAAGGTAATCTAATTTTAAAGAGCACATGATTTATGATAAGCAGATATATAATTCTGGCTAGTAAAAGGAGGTAAAGATTTTATAGCCTAATGACGAAGTTTGTAAGGAAATCATGAAAGGAATAAAACTGATACTAGCATGTCTGCTATTTATCACGTTCACGATAACACGATGCACCACATGGCAGTACTTAGTGAAGTATGAAGATGACCTCTGGATTCTATACGAGGAGATATCAAACAATACGATAAGGACTACGGTTTATGCATACGGCTGTAAGATAATATTGACTTATCCTGCAAGAGTAGAACCCTACGAGAACTTCACAGTTTACATAAACATAACGGATCCAGCATGGGCGAAATA
>QMSL01000062.1 GCA_003649665.1 Thermoprotei archaeon
CTAACAATAGACAGAAGAGCTAACACTAAGAGGAGCCATGCTACACTATACATAGCCCACCACGATAGCGTAGGTAGCCATGCGCCCCACGGGACTTTGGTGATATGCCCCGAGAACATATCAGCCATGTACTTAAGATCGAAAGGGCCAAATGCAAGGCTGAAGAACTCGCTAATAGCAGATGTACGAGCACCATATATGACATCAAGGACATCGGGAACTAAAGGTCTTGCCCCAGGAATGAGTATTGCCATAATTGAAGTTGCTACTATTAGCGCTACATGTTTATTCGATATTCTTTCTGGAAATAAGTTTCCTATAATCAGCGCTATAAACATTATAGCTAATGGTATATTTCCTGAAATCGCTACTGCATAGTAAGTCCAAGCAGGCGTATAATATGTTATTATTGGAGTTAGTACTGCTACAGTAACAGCAATCGCTATTAGAGTTAACGTAAAGCGCCATGTCAAGATGCTTCCTTTAACTTTACTACTGCTCATGACAATCCCCTAGTATTTACTTTTATCTAGAAAAATTTTTAAGTTTTACTACTGTATTAGATATCGAACTTGAATACAAACTAAAGGTGGTGAGATGTAATATGAAGAAAAATACTAAAAGGAAAGTAAGTATTCTGCTCGTGTTAGTAATAGCGACGTTGTTTTCACTAGAACTAGTAATGGGATTAAACAAAACATTAGCTACACATAACTTTTCTGCACAGGAGAAAAAAATTTACGTGCTCTGTGTTAGAGAAGCAGGAGAGAGCTGGGTAGATAAGAACGAGATGCGAAGTAGTGTTGTGGGATATCTAAAAGCTCTTGGTTTAAAATGTGAAGTCATTGAATCCGTAGATGAGTGGGAAGCTCTTATTAAGGAAGCACCAGAGGGTGTTATAATTATAAACTGTCATGGTGAAGTCATACCAATTCCTACATCATACGGGGATGATTATGAAAGTTTTTACAATGATCTGGCAGAGCTTATCAAAAATAAAGGTTGGATCTTCGTGCAGATGGTAGGTTTCGGTTTCTGCATGGTAGGCAACACAAAGACGGTAGGAGAGAGTTATGGTGTTGAGGAAGAAGCCATCTTCAGAGCTCTCGGGTTAGAGGGCCTAGTAGACCCATGGTATACTGGAACTGCAGAATTAAGTGGAACTCTTGGTAAAAATGTAAGTAAGGCAATAGGAGTTAGCATACCTGAGACTGTAGCTGTAGATACGGCAATAGCTATCGCCGTTGACCAGTTGCCTGAGCACGTAAAGGTTTTGTGGTACTGGTATAAGGTACCAGAAAGCGAAGAAACGTGGCAAGGATATCCATATCTTGGAGTAGTTGCCCTGAAAATAGGTAAGGGCATATTAGTGTGGGGCGGACTGGTAGAGATGGCTGGAGCGGGTTATGGAAAGATGGCAGCTCTAGTTACGGCATACATATTAAACCCTAAACTTGCCGCAATGAAAGTCAAATTGCCGTTATTAACAAGAAAGTATATCTTCATTTATTCATTAGTAGCGGTAGGGGCAATATTCGCTGCATTTGGACTCGCGCTGTTATTTAAGAGATCAGTGCCTCCGGAAGGTACATAGAAGCCTTAAATTATCTTTAATTATTTTGTTACACTACTGTTATTTTTACTACTAGCTAAAGCGATTCTGTACGATAAATTGCGCTAAGAAGCTAAAATTTAAAGAACCTCAAAGAAGGCTTGACTTGCATTTTATTATCCTTGATATAGTTCAGCTTATGATCCTTCTAAAAGGTGGGTACACTGGCAAGGAGTAAGAACGCAGGGTATAGGGTCTTCGACAGATTATCCATTACTAGGAGCACATCTCACAATGGTGGATTTATTGTATCATGGTGGGGAATAGATACGTTTGAAGATAACGCTCTTAGTAAAATAGTAAAGGTTGCAGAAGAATTAAATTTTAATATCACGATATATTTCGAGAGTGTAAGGGAAATGGATGTAATGTTTATAGCAGATATAGCGCGCAAGGAACTAAATACTCTCTTAGTAAGACATTAATATATCTCTAGGATAATGGTCTTTGCATTAGCAGTATTTGCAATGAGTCAACATCGTTCCACCAGTTAACAGTAGCTCGTTCTCTAGACTCCATATGACTATAGAAGGATTGTTCCTATGTAATTTTACTCGTGCTATTCTAGGAACATTAGCAGGAGTATATTTTTTATACTCAGACCTGAATTATGTTATTAAGGAAATACTAGAAGGGTGAGAGTGTGGCTCCAAGAATCCTTTCACTAGACGGTGTGTGGTATTTAAGGGGCTTTAAACCCGGCGAGGGAGAGAAGAAGGGCGCTTATAAGGAGGATTATAAGACCGATGGGTGGATTAAAGCCAGGGTTCCAGGCGTAGTACACCTAGATCTCCTGGAAAACGGCTTGATTCCAGACCCATTTTACGGCCTAAACGAGGAGAAAGTTAGATGGGTCGAGGAGATGGAGTGGTGGTATAGGAGGGAGTTCGATCTGCCAGAGGACATAGTGAACATGGATGCAGTGGAAATACACTTTATGGGCCTAGACACATTTGCCACCATATGGCTTAATGGAGTTAAGGTTGGAGAGACGGATAACATGTTCATACCATGGGTATTCGACGTTAAGAAACTCGTAAAACCTGGTAGGAACGTCATAGCGATTAAGTTCGCGCCACCGACTAAGACCCTAGAGGAGATAAAAGCTAGAGAAGAGAAGATGAAAAGGGTATTTCTCCCCCCTAGAGCTTACGGCAGAAAAGCTCAGTACTCCTTCGGCTGGGATTGGGCACCTAGGCTACCCACATCAGGCATATGGCGTAGCGTTAAGCTCATAGCATACAACACAGCTAGGCTGGGTCATATAGCAGCATTACCTGTGAAGGTTACTAAGGAAGAGGCTGATATGCGAGTTGAAGCTGAGGTTTATGCAATTAGGGAGGTTGAAGCTAGGATAACCTTTGAGCTAAGCTATGGTGAGGAGAGGTATGATAAGGTTGTTCAATTAAGGCTTGAGCCTGGATATAATGAGGTAAGGACAAGTATTAGGGTACCTAAGCCGAAGCTTTGGTGGCCTCATGGCTATGGTCCTCAAAACCTATATCAATTCAAGGTTAAGCTTGAAGGAGAAGGAGAATTACTCGATGAGAAGAGCACTCGTGTCGGAATACGTAGCATAGAGCTCGTGCAGGAGCCCGACGAGGAAGGTAAATCCTTCATATTCAAGATAAATGGCGTGCCGATCTTCTGCAAAGGGGCCAACTGGATACCTGCGGATAGCTTTCTCCCTCGTGTTACTAGGGAAAAGTATGAGGCACTTCTTAATATGGTTGTTGAGGCGAATATGAATATGCTCAGAGTCTGGGGTGGTGGTATCTATGAAGACGATGTATTTTATGATCTCTGCGATGAGAAGGGCATAATGATATGGCATGATTTCATGTTCGCCTGTGCGGCGTATCCTGAGAAGTCATGGTTCATTGAGAATGTGAAGAGGGAAGTAGAGGAGGTAGTAAAGAGGCTCCGCAACCACCCATCAATAGTACTGTGGTGTGGCGATAACGAGTGCGAGTGGGCTGAGAGTGGCAGGGTGATCTCACATAGGATAATACCTGATATCTGCGCCCGCCTAGACCCTACAAGACCATACTGGCCGTCAAGCCCATACGGAGGAAAGGATCCTAATTCTCCTCATGAAGGCGATAGGCATAGCTGGGATGTATGGCATGGTTGGCTCGATTATGATGGATACACGCACGACCCAGCTCGTTTTGTTAGCGAGTTTGGCATTCAATCCCCACCTGATATGGAGACTATAGAGGCTTTTACGGCTCCGGAGGATCGCTGGTTCTTTAGCAAGGTCATGGAGTATCATAATAAGCAACCACATGGGAATGAGCGTATATTCTGGTACTTGATAATGCACTATAGAATACCGCGTGATCTAGAGGAGCTTGTATATTGGGCTCAGGTTAATCAAGGGGAGGGGCTTAAGACAGGGATAGAGCATTGGAGAAGGAGGAAGTTCAGGACTAGTGGTTGCCTCATATGGCAACTAAATGACTGCTGGCCTGTGGTGAGCTGGAGCCTGATAGACTACTACCTCAGGCCTAAAGCCTCATATTACATAGTTAAGAGGGCCTTCAGCCCCATATTAGTCTCACTAGTTAAGGAGGGCGAGTCTGTCTCAGTTTACATAGTGAGTGATAAGCTGGTGGATATGAATGGTAAGTTAGAGTTCATGGTGCAGGATGTAAATGGAAATATCTTTTATAGGGAGGCTATAGACGTTAAGGTGCCCGCTAATAGCTCAATAAGGGTTATGAGCAAGGACCTAAAAGATCTGCCTATCTCGGATAGGACTACACAGTACCTCTTAGCTCGCCTTTTAGTTGGTGATAAGGTAGTTTCCGAGAATGTCCTATTCTTAGAGAGGGTCAAGCACCTCAAGTTGCCTAAGCCTAATATAAAGGCTGAAGTGAAGAAAGTGGATCCTAAGGGACTTAGGTTCTTAGTGAGAATTAGAACAGATAAGTATGCTAAGGCTGTAAAGCTCAAGCTTATGGGTATTAAGGCGAAGTTTAGTGATAATTACTTTGACCTACTGCCCAATACGGTTAAGGGGGTTATCGTTGAGGTAGAAGAGCCCACTAGCGAGGAGGAAATAAGACGTAAACTAACTGTAACATCCATCTATACTGTCGAGCAATGAGAAAAGCTAACTAATAAAGTCCCTTTTTATATGAGCCTTAAGGAGAAATAAAGTGTTACTTTATTCCTTTCTGTCTTAGATACTCTACTTCGATCTTATAGTACTCCATTAGCTTATCCAGTGTATTCACATGGGGCTCAAGTGTGCAGAACCCATTATATCCATCTTCTTTAAGGCGCGCGATCAATCCTTCAATGTTCACAGCACCATATGGTAATGGCGGGTAAAATATGTACTGGGAATCATTAGGTGGGGCGAAAGGAGCTCCTTTCGCGTAATCTGGATGTACTCCCGGTATGAATTTACAACCATTCTTCATGTGCATATAAGCTATGTAATCTTTCAACATCTCATATGCATAGGGAAATGGTTCAACATTTGCTTGATAATAGTTTGTTGCATCGAAGTTCGTTCTGAAGTAATCCGAGTTAATCGCCTTAAGGATCCTAAGCATACCCTCAGGCGTTCCTGAGGCATCGTGAGCCTCGTTCTCTAGGACTATGATGACATCCATCTTCTCCGCATAATCTACTATTGGCTTCATGACCTTAACAAAGGGCTTTATGTCAGCATCATGTCCTAATGCGAAGTAATATACGTAGCAGTTAACGAAGCGCGCTCCAAGTTCCTTAGCTACTCTGATGGTTTCCTTCATAAACTCTATGTATCTATCGGGATTCTCGGCCATCTCCTTTACGAAAGCGCCACCGTTAGTGACACACGCTACGCCTATATCATATTCGTCTAAGAGCTTCTTGGTTTGCCTTAAACCCTCATTGTCGCATTTAATCCCCTTAAACCCTATTATGTTAAAGGTCCAGAGCTCTATCCACGAGACGGAGAGCTCTTTAAGTACTGAAAGTATCTCCTCAAGAGACTTCCCGAAGCCCCCGAGCTGTTGACCAGATATGGCCAACTTCACCTACTTCACCTCCTTAAGCTATGTCGATTACTACTTTAATGCACTCCTGCGGTCTCTCCCAATTAAACTTGAGCGCCTTCTCTATATCATCTAGTGGAAAGTGGTGCGTTATCCAGCTCTTGATATCAAGCTTACCCTCGGATACCCACTTAACCGCAAGTCTCATTAGTTTCCTAAGCCTAACAGGATCTGGCCACTGTTCTGGTGGGCCGAAGTGCCTGACCTTAGTGGCTACTCTAAAGTATGGAACCTCCACAGGTTTGGAGACATGGGCGAATATGTAGAAGGAACCACCGGGCTTGAGTGCCTCCGTACCCGTGAACACTGCCTTGCTCGCTCCAGCTGTATCAATGACTACGTCCATTTCGCCGAACTCCTTCCTTATCAGCCTCCCCAGCTCATCGGGATCATACTCAGAGGCGTTATACGCCGCATCAGCCCCGACCTTTCTAGCTACCCTAAGCCTGTTATCGTACAGGTCAGTGGTTACTACCACCTCAGCCCCGAAGTTCTTAGCATGTTGTATGATACTCAGACCGGCTGGTCCGCTACCTAGGACTAGGACTTTATCGAGTGGCCTTACAGTAGCCCATGTGAAGAATATAGTCGACCCACCAGCAAGTTCTAGAACTGCCCCCTCTTCGTCAGAGACGTTATCGGGTAGGGGAGCTATGGTGGCGATCTTCCTCACGTCTATCTTAACGTATTCGGCGAATCCATTACACCAACTCCACTCGCATATCCTATCACCGACCTTAAGATCCGGGTATATCTCGTTAACTTTTGATCCCATCTCGACTATCTCCCCGCTGAACTCATGACCTAATACAAACGGGTACTCGGCCGGCTCCCAACAATCCTTTACCGGTGGTCGTAATCCCTGCCACAACTCGTAATCTGGGTGCCTGCAAATTGCGGCCTTACGCACCTTCACTATCAGTTCATAGTCACTCTCAAGCTTTGGCTTGGGAATATCCTTCACAACTACAACTCCAGGTTTCTCAACTACTGCCGCCTTCATAATAATTCACCAATTAAGTAGTGTACTTAAGTAATGTATTTAAGACTTACGAAAGTGCCCCTATTAAATCATACCAGCATTATTACCTAAATTATAAACTAGTCTAATATTTAAAGAGTTATAAGGTAGTGGAATTATGATGAAAACTTCCACAGTTAAACTCCTTCGCGCATCTGCTAATGCATTTAAGCTTATATGGAGGAGAGCTACAGTTGCTATCTTCTTCTGGCTCCTAAGTATGATCGTGGCGTTCTACTCTGCCCACATTCGTGCAGATTTTATAAACTTGCTCACCACCATAGTAGTTGGTAAAGGAGGCCCTCTTCGAAACCTCACGATATTAGCTTTAATCCTTATTGTCTTATGGATAGCAGATTATCTAACTAACTTCATTGGCGAGTATTCTCTTCAAAGTCTTAAACCCTATACATATAGGGTTTTAGCGCGACAATTTGTAATGAAAATTCTTAGGGCGAGGAGAAGTAGCTTCCTAAGATCTGGAGATATTCTTGCCAGATTTGTTTCGGATCTTGATCCCCTTTCTGAAGCCCTAGGGGGATTGCTTACAGCATTATAGCGGGTGTCATAATTCTCTATAGCCTAAGCCCTCACTTAACAATGATTGCGCTTACTACAATACCAGTATATTACATAGTGTTTAAGTATACGAGCAGAAAGATATCTCGAATCTCCGATAATGAGAGGAAGTGTATGTCTGAGCTTGTTGAGTCAGTGAAGATTTCCGTTGATGGTATTAAACTCGTTAAAAGAGCTTCTGCTCAGAAATTCTTTGAGAATATAGTCAATAGAAGTCTCGAGGATAGATTTAGGCTTCTCCTGAAACTATTGTTTGTCAGAGTATTCTTTGGGCAAACATTTAACGCTCTTTATAGTCTCTTCACGCTTATCCTATTGATTATTGGAGGTTATCTTGTTTATTTGGGCTATACAACCATAGGCTCAGTAATCGCATTCTCCGGAGCAGCATACAATATCTACGAACCTATAACGAATATGGCATA
>QMSL01000063.1 GCA_003649665.1 Thermoprotei archaeon
AGTCCAATAATGGCTCGAGGCCCTCAGTTACATTTAGATGATAAGTTGCCTCATCACCAGCTACAAACTGTATGTTAAAATGATATAGTGCTAATAGCGCTTTGAGGCTCATGTTCAAAGATACGCAGGGAAGGGGTATAAAGTTTTAACTCCACAATCAGTAACTTAATCTATTGATGAAAAGACGTACTCTAGTTGGAATACTAACGTTGATATTAATCATTGTAGTATATTGTATATATAATGTTATTCGCAGAGGAGAGGAAACTCAAATAACGTTTCCACATATGCCTCAACAACCTCTTGCTGGAATAGCGAAGAGAGCACCGAAGTTACAAAGCATACCCCGTGAGATAATAAGCCTGAATGGTACATGGGAAATAGCACGTGGTAAAGCTACTCCTCCAACTTCCGGATGGAAGAGTATAGAAGTACCAAGCTTTATAACAGTTTATGACTATCCTTTCTCAGCATGGTTTAGAAAGAAATTCTACCTGCCAAAGATTCCTAAGGATAATAAGGTGTTCATAAGGTTTTATGGAGTTAAGTATCACTGCATAGTATATGTAAATAATAAGAGAGTTGGAGAGCATTGGGATGGGTTCTCACCATTCATAGTAGATATCACTGATGTAGTTAAGCAGGAGTCTGAGAATACATTATTAATTTTCGTTGAAGATTGGAGAAGTATGTTATCTGGGGTCAAGAAGGAGAAAGTAAGCGATGTCTTTCAAGTAAATAATGCAATACTTTATCCTATCGGTTCTCGTTATAGGGATTATGGCATTTGGGATACAGTAGAACTCCTAATTGTACCCAAAGTCTGGGTATACGATGTGTTTATCCAGACTTCCGTAAGGCAAGGTAATGTAAAGGTAATTATTGAGATAAGAAACGACGATATTTATAAGCGTAGTGTAGTGATAGTGAACAGGATCTATGATGGAACTAAGATGATTAAGGAATTACCTAATGTCACGTTAACGATTTCACCTAATTCCATAGCTACTGCCGAGACTTCATCCGAATGGATCCCTAAGCGCTTATGGTCACCTGATGATCCTTACCTATACGTGTTAGAAACTATCATTACGGATGAAAACGGTACCATTATAGATAGGAAAACGACTCGTTTCGGCTTTAGGGAGTTCTGGATAGAGGGAGACAAGTTTTACCTAAATGGTATCCGTATAATATTGAGGGCTACGGGATGTCACCCATGGAATGATCCAAGTTTATTCGATAAGGAGCAAGTACGTGAATTTCTCGAGAAGCTAAAGAGACATAATATAATAGCGATACGATATCATGCGCAACCATGGCCTAAGCTCTGGTACGATACAGCAGATGAGGTAGGAATTTTAGTAATACATGAATCGGCTGTATGGTGTTATGGATACATGTATAAATTGGACGATAATAGATTCTGGGATAACTTTAAGAAGCATCTCATAGCTCAGATTAGGTTGCATAGAAATAATCCATCAGTCGTTATATGGAGCCTGGAGAATGAATTACTGTTAACCGGCGGTACAAGGACTCCTATGACAAAGCTAAAGTTAGCTGAGCTCGCAGAGGCTGTTAGAAAAGTAGATCCGACAAGACCAATAATGTTTGAAGGAGATGAGGATCCATTAAAGGCAGCCGATATAATAAACCTACATTATCCACACGAATATCCGAAATGGGATGACTATCCAAATACCGCATATTGGCTTGATAAGCCAGTAGTATTAGATTCGTATCCAAGGAAGTTATGGATCTGGAGGAGAGATAAACCCCTATATATAGGCGAATTCCTATGGATTGAGCCTTCCTCTCATGACATAGCTGCTGCAGTTCTTGGAGAAGATGCATATAAGAGTTTCTGGGAATATTATCGAAAGGCAAAAGGTTTTGTATGGAAAATGCAAATAGAGGCTTATCGCTACTATAGAGTAAGTGGGTTCTGTCCTTGGTCTACAGTTGAAGATCATATACTATGGAATGTTACTAAGGAGGCATATACGCCAATTGCAGCATTTGTTAAGGAATACGACTCTAGATTCTTCGGAGGAAGTAAGATCTTACGCACGGTAATAATATATAATGACATATTACAGAAGTCTCATCTGATCTTTAAGTGGAAACTAATTTATGGGAATGGAACGATAGTTCAGGAGGATGAGGAAGAGTTCTACTTGGATCCTGGTGATGCAAAGAAGTACCTCGTAGAACTTAATCTTCCGAGATTGTCGAAGCCTACATTAGTATATTTCGTACTCACGCTCTATCGTGATACAGAACTCGTATTTAACGACACGAAAACATATTGGATCTATCCAGTGGATAGCATAGACCCTAGCTTAGTTACTTTAAGAATAGGGCTATACGATCCATTAGGATTCACGAAGAAGATCTATGATTCCATTGGGATAAGGTACGAGGCGTTAAGTGATCTAAGCGATTTAGAAAGCATAGACGTACTTGTTATAGGGTATCATGCTATAATGAGTTCTGATGACTTAAAGGAATATCTTGATGAGATATTGGACTTTGTGAAAAACGGAGGGACGCTGATATTTTATGAGCAGAGGCATATACCAAACTGGCTTCCAGTAAGGCTAAAGATCACTACGCACAATTCAACAATAACATTTATGACATTGCCTCCTCACTCGATATTGAATGGAATTACGCAGGACGATTTGAAGTTCTGGCATGGGGATCATATAGTATCTAAGTTTGATATAGCCAAACCTCTTCACGGAAACTTTAGACCTATCGTTATATCCGGTTATGGATTAAGGTATTCTCCCGCATTAGAGATATACTATGGACGTGGAAGAATACTGATATGTCAGCTCGTAATTACAGAAAAATATGGAAAGGATCCAATAGCCACCCGGATATATCACAATATAATTAGGTATTATATGACGGTTAAGCGTGAGTACGTGATTAAGAAGGCGTTGGTTGTAACAGCGGATAATAGCACCCTTAAGAAGGCATTAGATATCATCGGCATATCTTATTCAGAAGCTACGGATACGATAGAGGAGATCAATTTAGAGATGTATGATCTTGTTATAATTGACGCAGATATATTGACAAGATTTAGTAAGGCAGATTACGAGAAGTTAATGAGTTTCCTAACGAAGGGAGGTCATGTAATAATACATGGAATAACAAGAAGGACTGTCAGCTTCCTAGAAGAGCTTAATGTAAGCGCATTAATTAGGAAAAGCTATAGCGTACCTCCAATACTCGTTAGGAGAACCAATATAACTGCGGGAATGAGTAATGATATATTCCATTGGGTTGCAAAGGTTACAGGCAAGGTGATTCAAAGAGAAGAACTCTCTACGGAAACAGTTTCAAATGTTCTAGTTCCACCTTACTATAAGGGCGATTTAGTTCATGAGATATATCCTAAGGATATGAATATTGTATGTCCGGCATACGGTAAGACAAAAGAGGTAATCGGTTTATACACTAATGGTTACGCTGAGTTCAGCGTTTATTTCAATGAAAGTGGAACTTACATACTTTCCATAATGGCAAGAGGAACTCCCGCTGAGGGAGGATATCCGATAATGGAAGTAAGAATGGATGATAACAAGATAGATGCAGTTATGGTATCAACCGAGACCTTTAGCAGTTATGATTTAATAATTGATGTAAAGAAGGGGAAGCATAGCATATCTATAGCGTTTATCAACGATTTATACAAACCGGAGAAAGGAGAAGATAGGAACCTATACATAGGGAAGGTATCTATATTTAAGGCTAAGATTAAGGAATTGAGCTTCATTCCATTAGTAAATCCTACTATACTTGCAATGAAAGAGGTGGGTAAAGGCCTTCTCATAATCGATCAAGTACCATGGCCTTCTGTGATATGCGGAAAAATAAAGACAGGATCCCTTGACAAAACATTAAGGTACGTCTCCATATTAATGACAAACCTTGGCGTTCAAATAAACACTGAGAATTGTATCATAATGTCCGCCTCTGATATGAGCATAAGGGAGGTAGGAGCGTATAGGATATTCGGAGATGAAGTACAGATGTATTCAAACGGCTACATAGGCGATTACATAGAATTCCCAAAGGCGGGTACATATAAGCTACTGCTGTTAACGAGAGGCACTCCTGCTCTAAATGAATATCCGATAATAGAAGTAAGGATAGATAAAAATACCGTGGCTAAAGTAAACATAGAAAGTGATGAATGGAGAGTTTACTCTACGGAGATAAGAGTACCTAGTCCGGGAAGACATAGACTTGAGATCGCCTTTATAAACGATTACTATACCGTAACGGAAGATAGAAATCTCTACTTGAGATTAATAATGTTAAGTTATGAGGGATAGCTCTATGTTCATGTTCGTTATCGAACATCTAGAGCCAGTAGTTAGCAAATGGGTATGGTTAGAGTATAAGCATGCATCTAAGATAGTAGGTCGAGATCGTCTTCTTATAACTAACGTGAAGGATAGGAGGGAAGCTGAGAAACTTAAAGAAATAGCATTGGTATCAAGAATGAGCATAACTGAGCTAGGAACAAGGCCTGATAGAATATTAGTACTTGATCCAAAGGCTAATGATGAGCTGACTCCTAATGACTTTAGGGATATCGACTTTATAGTGATAGGAGGAATTATGGGAGACCACCCGCCCAAAGGGAGGACCTATAAGTTATTAACGAGGAAAATACCTGGGTGCAGGGCAAGAAATATAGGTAAGGATCAGTTCTCAGTTGATGGAGCAATATATATGGCTATGATGGTGAGTAAAGGCTATACATTAAAAGAAATCTCAGTTAAAGTAGGCCTAGAGATCAAGGTGAATGAGTACCTAACAATAGAGCTTCCATATGCGTATCCATTAGTTAATGGAAGGCCGCTAATCTCAGAAGAACTAGTTGAATATCTGAAAAGCGATATAGACAGGGATGAAGCTGAGTACATTCTATTAGGTAGGGTTAAAAGCATCGTTGAATATGACTCATAGTAATGTCTAAGTATTATCTACGCCGTATCGCTTCTTTAATATCCTTTTTAATAGCTTCCGTGCCTCCACCTTACTAATAGGATAATCTATGCTTATACCATACATCCTTAAGAGCTCTAACTCGCTTCGGGAAGCAAAATATCTGCCATAGTATTTCCTAACCAGACTTTCATTCTCCCTGACGAACTGCAAGTATGCTTTCTTACTTAGCGAGTCCGCCTCTTCATTCATTTCTCTAGGGATCCACTCAACTCTACACTCGATGAATTTATTTAATAGCTCCGTAGCCTTTCTATGTAACATAATAAGCCTAGGCGCTCTGACGCTATATTCTCCCCTTATCTGCCTCACGATAAGCTGGCTATCACTCATTACAGTTATCCTACGATCCGTAAGGCCTGCTCTTAACAGGTATTCCAGTGCCTTAATGAGCGCAACATACTCAGCAACATTATTACTAACGTCATCACCTAATGCGCCTACACCTACTATACCACATTCTTCGTATATCTTTTCACCATTCTTATATACGACAAAACCATATGCTGCAATACCTCCGGGATTTACAGGTTCACAACATCCATCAACGTATACCTTGATAATAGATTTACTAAGGTTATTCTTTTGCTCATCTCTGATCATCTTACTCTCTCCTTTGATCTTTGAGATTTTATTTTATCGGAGATATAAAAGTATATGAGTACATTCCATTTGTTTAAGCTTAAAAAGAATACATCATAATATTCAACTACGATGAGCGTGAGGAGCTTCATGTTTTATATGCCAACTAAAGTAATCTTCAAAAGAGGTAGCCTTAATGAGGTCGGGAGAGAAACGAGGTCGTTAGGTAAAAGAGTTCTTTTAGTGACAGGGAGGAGGTTTGCTAGACAGTATGGTTACCTAGATCGTTTAAGTAAATTAATGGAGAAAGAAGGACTCGTAGTTCATATATATGATAAAGTAGAGCCTAATCCATCCTTTGAGACCGTAAATAGAGGCGCAGAATATGCTAGAGAGCATAATGTAGACGTAATTGTTGCATTCGGAGGAGGAAGCGCTATAGATGCTGCTAAGGGTATAGCAGTATTATGTACCCAAGGTGGTAAGATAGAGGATTATGTATATCCTAATATGGTCGAAGGCGAGGTACTACCAGTAGTTGCCATTCCGACTACATGCGGAACGGGAAGCGAGGTGACAAGGTATGCCGTTCTTACAGACATTAAGAGGAAAAAGAAGCTAACCGTAGTGGGCTACCCAATTATACCTAAGATTGCGTTGCTAGATCCACTTGTACTTAGGCATTTACCATCAGAACTAACAGCATATACTGCACTAGATGCTCTTTCCCATGCGCTTGAAGCCTACTGGTCAAAGTCAAGTCAGCCTATTTCAGATTTAGTAGCTCTTGAAAGTATAAAGGTAATAATAAAAAACATAGAGGCCGGGTATAAGGATCCTGAGAAGAGGGATGCCCTTCATTATGCAAGTCTTCTAGCAGGTATCGCAATAAATGCAGCGGGGACTACAATGATACATGGAGTTGGATACTACCTAACGGCATACCATAACATACATCATGGATTAGCTAACGCAATGTTCTTACCGTTTGCATTTAAATTTAACTCTCCAGTAATTAAGGAGAAAGTAATGAGATTAGCTCAGTACTTAGAGATTAAGGCTAGTAACTATGAAGAGGCTGCAAATAGGTTCTTCAAATTACTATGTAGACTAGAGGATGCTGTTGGTATACCCAAGAGTTTAAGAGATATTGGAATAAGCGAGAGTGAAATAGATGATATAGTTAAAGACGCCCTTACATACGAACGAAATATGAAGAATAACCCCAGGCCCATAGATTATGAAAGTCTTAGGGAAATAGTTCTCGAAGCTTATAGTGGAAGGCCTTGATGAACATCATGCCATCGTGAACTCATGTTTTTAAGAACTCCCTATACATTCCCATTATTCCATCTCTTATCATAGATATGGCGAAAACAGCTAATATGAATGCCATTATTCTAGAGATAACTAGTAGGACATTAATGCCTAATCGCTCTATAATGAAGCTGACATAATTTAGTATTATTAGGGCTAATATGGTGTTTGCGATAATTGAGAACACGGCTGGGATTAGACCATAAATCGAATAGATGTACATGACAACATATATACTACCAGGTCCTGCTAAAAGCGGAGTTGCCAAGGGGACTATAGCGATATCCTCTGATTTAACTTTCTGCGCTTCCTCCCTTCCCAAAAGACCTTCTATTGCTATTAGGAGAAGAAGGAGGCCTCCTGCCACTTTTATATCTTCCATAGTAACGCCATAATAATTAAAGATCATGGGACCAAAGAACATGAAGAATATTAATAAAGTCCCTGCCGCTATTACGGAGCGTAGGTAAATCTTACGTCTCTCCTCAGGGTTGAAGTCCTTAGTCAATGAAAGAAATATTGGTGCATTACCTATAGCATCAAATACTATGAAGAGGAATATGAAAGATTCTATAAGCTGTCGTACGAGAGAGCTCATATCATGATAATGTTGAAGGAAGAAATAAAAAGATTCATTTCATGAAGAAAGGTTCACCTCAATCACTTTAGTGAGACCACTAGGTATATCAACTATCTTAATGATCCA
>QMSL01000064.1 GCA_003649665.1 Thermoprotei archaeon
CTTTTATTTCACGAACTCAGGTTGCACTTTCCATGCGCCGTACTTTCTGTCTACAAATGCACGTCTAGCACTTAAGATCCATAGATACTTCATCTCAAAGCCTGGAGTTACGACGTTTGGATGATAGCCTCTTGGAATTACTACTACATCGTCCTCACGGACTAGATATACTGAGGCCTTATCTATGTTTTCATAAACGAATTGAATTCCGTAACCAGGAGGGGGTAATTCATAGAAGACGTATACTTCTTCCATTAGATCTCCGTGTTCATGAGGAGGCCAGCTTGACCAGTTGCCAGGTTTTACCCAAGTATAGCCAGCTAAAAGCCTTGCAGCCTTTATATTGTCGCCTATTACAGTTATAACCTGACGTACATAGTTGTCCTCACCAACTAGCCTATTTAAATTACTATCCTTGAGAACTTGATCTATAGGAATAAATGATGTGACTTTCGCTATTTCGCTTGGAGCACATGCCACAATAGCTCTGAGGAAAGGATCTTTCCCTATAACAGTAGCTTTAACGTTTGGGCCGAGGAACAACGTATCATGAGCCCTTGCATTGAATACCTTATCCTCTACCTTGAACTCAGCTGAGCCTCGTATTACAAAAATAGCTACCTCACAGTTCTTGAATAATATGCTTTCTTCCTCATTCTTATCTAGAGATAGCGCATATACTGCTAGGTGCTCAAGTTCGCTATTCTCAGGAGAAACTATAAGCGAAAGACCTCGCTTATTCCAATCTATATGAAATAGACCTTTGGGTTGCACAATACTAGTTTAATATCTTCACATATATAGATTCATGTGATGAGACCAGGAGACAATACATTAAAAGTAGTGCTTGGTGCAGATATTGGGACGACAAACTGTAAAGTTGTAGCCTTTGATTTAAACGGGAATAGAGTAGCTGAGGAGAGTATGGAATACCCTACATACCATCCGAGACCATTATGGGCAGAGCAAGATCCTAATGATTGGGTAAACGCATTTATGAAATGCGCCAGAAAAGTCATAGAGCATGTTAAGCGAAGGGGATACCAAGTGGAAGCACTATGTATCACAAGTCAGAGGGAGGGCGTCGTTCCTGTAGGAAGAAATGGTAGACCTCTCGCTAGATGTATAATATGGATGGATGAGAGGAGTACGCCACAAGCTGAGAGGTTAGAAGAGAGGATAGGAAGAGAGGAAATATATAAGAGAACAGGATTGAGAGTAGCACCTACTTTCACTGCTACAAAGCTATTATGGATCAAAGAAAATCAAAGCCAGATATATGAGGATACCGAGATATTCCTTCAGCCTAAAGAGTATGTTAATTTTATACTAACTGGTGTAGCATGCAGTGATCCCTCTTTAGCTTCAAGAACTATGATGTTCAATATTCATAAGTTAGACTGGGATGAGGACTTAGTGAGTGCTTATGGATTATCGCTAGACAAAATGCCTGAGGTAAAGCCCTCATATGAGGTTATAGGATATGTAAGAGACGAAGTAGCCAGGAAGCTTGGCTTGAACAAATCCATACCTGTGGTGAATGGAGGAGGGGATAGACCATGTGAGGCACTAGGTGCAGGGGTAGTAGAGGAAGGCATACTAGGCGAGTCTACAGGAACCGCTACTAACGTAATGATGAGCGCTAACAAGGTATTACTTGATCCTAAAATGAGAATACTATGTTCAGGACATGTTCTTCCTAAAAGATGGCTCTTAGAAGGAGGAACAACGCCTACTGGAGCTATACTGAGATGGTTCAGAGATAACATAGCAATTAAAGAAGTTGAAGAGGCTAAAAGTAAGGGAGTAAATCCTTATGATATAATAAATGAGGAAGCAGAAAAAATTCCGCCTGGCTCCGAAGGATTGTGGTTACTTCCATTCTTCATGGGTGCAAAAGCTACACGTTGGAATCCATATTTAAGGGGAGCATTTATAGGTCTTACATTAGGACACAGTAGGAGTCATATGGCAAGGAGCATAATGGAAGGAATAGCATACCTTGCAAGAGAGATAATAGAAGTTATAGAGAGTCTTGGCATAAAAGTTAGGGAGATAAGGCTACTAGGAGGTGCTGCTAAGAGTTTGTTGTGGTCTAGAATAAAGGCTAGTATATGGAATAAAAAGGTTAAGTTGATGAAAGAACTTGAGGCAGCCACTCTTGGTGCAGCCATATTAGCCAGTCTAGGAGTTGGTTTATTCAAGAACTATGAAGAAGCAGAAAGGAATATGGTAAAGGTAAAAGAAGTTATCGAGCCAGTAAAGGAATGGATCCCTATATATGAGAATGCCTATAAGGACTATCTATTGTTAATAAATACTCTGGAGGAGTTAATGACGAGGATCTATAAGAGGTGGCATATATGATGTTGGAAATAGGGATTGAAGACTACGGCATGATCATAGTGAGAGTAAGTGAGGAATATGGAAGAGTTATATCGCAGTACCTACCATTCAAAAGTAAGGTAGCTGTATGGAAAGAGGAAGTATACTTTGAGACTCCTATAAAAAGGGAGGAAATTAAAGGAAATGAAACGTTACATGTTGAGAGAGGAGACCTATGTTTCTGGAGACCTGGCAAGGCACTTTGTCTTTTCTATGGGGTTACACAGCCATATAGCCCCGTAATAAAGCTCGGCGAAATCATAGGGCCACTTTATGAACTTAAAGATGTAAGAGATGGCGCAAGCTTAGAAGTAAGACCTTATAGAGATCCACGTAGGTATGAGAAATTGCTAAGGAAACTAAGAGTGAATGGAATTACTGCAGCAGTCAAAATTACGGATATAGAAAGCATTTTAGTGAACTATTCGATAAACGGGATAAGAATAGGAATTGAGGTATATATAGAGGATTATGGATTCCCCATGGAAAGCGATGCGTTATTTAAATTCGATGCTAATCCATATACGCTTAAAGTATTCAAGGCATTAAGAGATCTCGTTGTTTCCTATGAAGGAGTGCGCATTGATTTAAATGAAGACAATTACGTATGCATTTCATCATTTGCTAAGAATGAGGATGAGTTAGTTAATAGAATAAAGGAAGTCTCGGCGGCATACTTTAAAGCAATAAGGGAAATTAACATAGTTCCAGGCGTTTAAGAAGGGGATGATTAAAGCCTTTACAGAATTCTATGGCTTTTAATCTGCTTCCCACTACTTTTACTACATATGGTAGGATTTTTTGACCATTTATTTCGCTTAGTGCTGCAAGAGCTAGGCGAACTTCATCAACATATGTATGCATACAGAGAACTACACCGATGTGTTTATCTTTATCATAATATACCACTTTCAAACGCATATTCGAAACCCTAATTGAACCGAAAAGATTCCTCATCATATTGAGGAGTAGGTTTTCTAATGTGCGCCTATCTATTGAAACCCCATCTTGGCTTATAATCTTGAATATTACGTAGCGTTTCCTCTGATATGTCATATGGGCGTTCACCTTTCCCAATTATCTTAACTCCAGGTAGCGGAATCTCACCTGAGAGCTTTCTCCTATTAATCTCTATACGTTCTACTTGGTATTTGTATAAGGCTTCCTTACTATTAGGAAGTTCTAAAACGATAGATGCGAAGGCTATAAGCTCTCTGGGGGCTCTTAATTCTAGGTAATGACTAGCGCCACTTGAGACTACAATGGGAACATCGTGGGATAAGGCTATGTCCACCCAACGCTTAATAGGTATTAGTTTACGTGACAAAATAGCCTTCATTACATCCCAGAACACTATTTCGAGAGCAGTTTCTCCTTGTATGGATAGGTTAGCTTTTGCTTCATCGAAAGCTACATTTTGCTTTAACTCTAAGGGGAATACTAAAGTGTCAACACGATGATCCTTTGCTGCAAAGCTCGCTACTTGATTTGTCTCACAGTACACACTAATTATGTCGACCATACGTCTGTATCGCCTAAGAATGCCCTTGAGCAGCCTAGGGTCTCTTGTACGTATAGAGAGGCGTATAGCTATATCGATATCATATGACCTTTGAAGTTCTCTTACCTTCTCCTTGAGCAACCTGACATTATTCCATGAGAACGTTGAGAGTGTTACTATATCATAGCCGAGTAACTGCGAAATTAAGACAGTGCACTCTACTAAAGGGTCATGATGTATCATATTATCGATTATCACATTCAGATCCACGTATTTTGTCATAATATCAGTCCTAAATCTTTGCATACCTTTTTAAGCGAAACGCCGTGTCTAAAGCTTATTACCACTTTTATTACATCCTCACTTAAAGCCAATCGTAACTCCCCGAAAGAGGCGTATTGTTTGTCAAATCTCAGGTAAAGTTTACCATCAGCACTTATGCGATTCTCGAATGTAGAGGATAGTAGCTTCTTATCATCCTCTGATAGTCTTGACGCTAAGTATCGAACTGTGGCTTCAGCATTTTTCCCTCCTTGAATCATTATCCTTAAAATCCTAATTGGATTACCGTAATGCCCCTTAACTTTGTCCTCCACTATCTTTATAATCGGATGTAAGGACTCGGGTATAAGAGAGAGTAGTGCGCGAACTACTTTACTCCTACTTTCAGTAGCATGTACGAAGGCCTCTAAGTAAACTGCCTCAATTACGTACATAGTTACAGCCTTAGAGTGATTACTAATTATCTTTAGGATTTAGGGAGGTATTAAAGAAGTCGGTTATGTAAATTGATACATAACCTAAGGGGGTTATTGATGAGATTAAAATCAGTTGTTCACTAAGAGTGTCAGAAAGCCCACCGAAATCATCATGGTATGTCACGGTAATTCAGTCGATACGGGCTTCATCACGCTAATTTCCACTTATATTAGAAAATCTACCTTAAAACTTATTTACTTTTTCTGCATTCTACTGAGAGAGATCCATATGAAAACAATAAAATCCATGTATGCCTGGCTAAGAATACTTTGGAAGAGACCATATGATGAGCCATTAGGGCCTATACTAAAACAACGTATGCAACAGTGGAGAAGAGAGCCAACAGTAGTGAGAATACCAAAGCCGACCAGATTAGACAGAGCGAGAGCATTAGGATATAAGGCTAAACAGGGCTTTGTTGTAGTCAGAGTAAAAGTTAGGAAAGGAGGACTTAATAGGCCAAGGCCGAGAAGTGGAAGAAGACCTAAGAGGATGGGAGTTTATGGATATTCACCCCATAAAAGCCACCAACTCATAGCGGAGGAGAGAGCTGCTAGGAAGTATCCTAACTTAGAGGTATTAGGCAGCTATTGGGTTGGAGATGACGGGTATTACAAGTATTTTGAGGTGATAATGGTAGACCCCCATCATCCCAGTATTAAAAGCGACAAAGACTTACAATGGCTCGTAGGAGTAAAGAAGAAGAGAAAAATAAAGGTGAAATTAACTAAGGATATGATTAAAAGAATTAAGGAAAGCTTAGAGAAACTCGAGAAACAAAAACAGGCATAAGTAAAGAGCAGTTTTATTTAAGTAAATGAGTTAATTTAAACCTACATTTTACAACTGATGATTAGAGGGTTCGAGTTATACCAAAGTTTAAGCGTTTATGCATAGTAACATATGAATAAGAATGACTTCACTAGGATATTAGAGAGATATTTCTCGCAATCAGAGAAGCTCATAGGAGGAAGGTCGCATTTTAAGGTGCTAAAGATTCATAACGAAAGCTTAGAGGCAGTTTATTCCTTAAGGTTTAAGGAGAAAGCAGTTAATGGAAATTTAATAGGAAGCCTATTTGCTGACCTAGTAATTGAAGTAATTAAGTACAATGGCATGGCACTCGACGTCATTGACCTAACAATAGAGAAGGGCACAGTAAGGGTGAGAATGAGGCTATATGGAATATTAGGGCTTAGAGCTATAGATGCTATAAACTTCGTTCTCGTCAGAGAGCTATATGATCTAATAAATGCATTCCACGAGGGCTAATGAGAGGAAAAATTTATATATTCCCAGTTTCATGATAGAAAGCAAAAGTAAGCGAGGACTGTTAGGTTTGGAGAGCAGAAGGCCAAGAAGGAGAAGGGGGCTTTGGAAACCGAGAGTTGGAGAGGAATATACCGTAAGAATACTTGAGATATCTAAGCGTGGAGATGGTGTGGCCAAGGTTAGAGGGTTAATAATATTTGTTCCTGGGACTTCTCCAGGAGAAGAAGTGAAAGTCCGGATAACCAAAGTAGGTAAACGTCATGCAGTGGGAGAAGTAGTCGAGGAATAGAGTCTGAACCGTTTATAAATCTTAGAAGAGTTTTTTAATATTTATTTCATTTTCATCATGAAGAGAAGGAGATATATTGGTGGACCGGCCGGGATTTGAACCCGGGACCTCTCGGGTGCAAACCGAGCGCTCTACCGGGCTGAGCTACCGGCCCAGACTTCAGAACAAAAATAGTTCTAAGAGATATTTAAGCTAATCGCGCTCATACGTAACTTACCTGAACTTAATGAGAACATACAGAGCGCGGTAAGAGTATCTCTTCAGCATTGCACTTAAATAGATGTAATAACTTAAGATTTTGGGGTTAAAGTACTACGTTGCAAAACATACTCCCAGCGAGAATACAGAGATGAAAGCGATATAAAAAGGAACGAGAGACATAATATCTATGTTAAGAAAGATAAGAACACAGGAGAAAACATAGCGTAAACGTTATAAGGGTTAAAATATATTTCATTATCGGCTGTCGCCCCCCGATCCCTAAGGCTTCCGGCGGCTCCGCCCCTTGACAGGGAAGATATCTTCCCTTGGATGAGGGGCGGGCCTCCAGCCTTAGGGACAAAAATGAGGGCCTAAACAAACCAGGAGGCCGCTAAGGCCTCCTGGACGTTTAGGCCTGATCATGGGCCTCGGGGCAACCACCACTAACCATGTTGCGGCGCGGAGAAAAAACCTTGCGGCCGTACGACCCCGGTTGATCCTGCCGGACCCGACCGCTATCGGGGTGGGACTAAGCCATGCAAGTCGAGCGCCCCGGGGCATGGCGGGGCGCGGCGCACGGCTCAGTAACACGTAGCTAACCTACCCTCGGGAGGGGGATAACCCCGGGAAACTGGGGCTAATCCCCCATAGGGGAGGACTCCTGGAATGGGTCCTCCCCGAAAGGGATGCGGCGCCATCCCCGCCGCATCCGCCCGAGGATGGGGCTGCGGCCCATCAGGTAGTTGGCCGGGTAACGGCCGGCCAAGCCGATAACGGGTACGGGCCGTGAGAGCGGGAGCCCGGAGATGGGCCCTGAGACAAGGGCCCAGGCCCTACGGGGCGCAGCAGGCGCGAAACCTCCGCAATGCGGGAAACCGTGACGGGGTCACCCCGAGTGCCGCCTGAGGAGGGCGGCTTTTCCCCGCTGTAAAAAGGCGGGGGTAATAAGCGGGGGGCAAGCCTGGTGTCAGCCGCCGCGGTAATACCAGCCCCGCGAGTGGTCGGGACGTTTACTGGGCCTAAAGCGTCCGTAGCCGGCCCGGTAAGTCCTCCCTGAAAGCTCGGGGCTCAACCCCGAGAGAGGGGAGGATACCTGGAATGGGTCCTCCCCGAAAGGGATACGGCGCCATCCCCGCCGTATCCGCCCGAGGATGGGGCTGCGGC